>DAOWIN010000070.1 GCA_030640885.1 Candidatus Omnitrophota bacterium | reverse complement strand
TTTCGTCAACTCTCCATTAATGCGCAAAATAGGGCAACTTCCCACAGCCAAATGTAAATCTGAAGCTTTTTTTTCTACAGCCAATTTAAATAACTCTTGCATCTGCATAGTATCCTCCTTTCCTTTCTCGCGAAGCGAGAGCCTGCGAGAGTGAGCAAAGCGAATGGAGCAGGATAAAGGTTCTGCTCTAAAGGTTTTTCTTCTTCACCAATTTTCTATTAAGAACACTTTTCTTGGCTTATATATACTTCCTTGGATCACTAATTCTTCCCTCTATTGCTGAAGCGGCTACAGTAGCCGGAGAAGCTAAAAAGATATAGGCATTTGGATTTCCCATCCTTCCTTTGAAGTTGCGATTGGCGGTGGAAATAACTATCTCTCCGTCAGCAGGAATTCCTTGATGTGTTCCCACGCAACAACCACATCCGGGAGGAACAACTATTGCTCCAGCTTCTATCAAATCTTTCAAAACTCCCTTTTCCATTGCTGATAAAAAAATTTGCCGCGAGGCTGGGGCAACAATAAGCCTTACTCCTTCTTTTACCCTTTTTCCTTTTAATATTTCTGCCGCAATCCTTAAATCCTCCAATCTGCCGTTGGTGCAAGTCCCCAAAAAAGCTTGGTTTATTGAAACATCCTTCAACTGCCGTACTGGACAAACATTATCTACGGTATGCGGCTGGGCTACTTGCGGCTCTAAGTTGGAAAGTTCATAGGTTTGCACACCAAAATAAATCGCATTCTCATCGGGAAAAACAAAAGAAGAATTTTCTACCCCTTTTTGTTTCAACCACTGTTCTGTTTTCGTATCACCGAGCATTATTCCGCACTTTGCCCCGCTTTCCACGCTCATATTGGCAAGAGTAAATCTACCGCTTATACTTAAATTCTCAATAATCTCACCGCTAAATTCTATTGATTGATAAGTGCAACCATTGGCGCTTAGTTTTTTAATTAGATAAAGGATGACATCCTTAGCGTAAACTCCCTTCGGCAACTTTCCTTTGCAAATTATTTTTATTGTCTGAGGAACTTTGAACCAGTTTTTACCGCTGGCAAAAGCAATACTCACATCTGTAGAACCCATTCCGGTAGCTAAAGCGTTCAGAGCTCCATATGTACAAGTATGTGAATCTGCGCCCACTATTAAAAACCCCGGTTTAACAAAACCGCTCTCGGGAATTACTTGATGACAAACCCCTTCGCCCGGCTCAAAAAATCTAATTCTTTGTTCTTTTGCAAAAATGCGCATTCTCTGATGAATGTTAGAAACCTTTGAATTAGAAGAAGGAGAGTTGTGGTCAACAACTAAACAAGTCTTTTGTCTATCGAAAATTTTTTTTTCACCTTTGCTAAAAGAGCGTTCGAGATTATCAATAATCAAAGCAGAGGTGCCATCCTGCCCAAAACAAAAATCAACATCGGCAATTACAATGTCGTCCGCTTTAACATCTTTACCGCTATGGCTGCTTAAAATTTTTTCAGCAATTGTCTTTCCCATGGGAAATTAGTTGATAAAATCATAAGTTGATATGTTGCTAAAGAAGATATCTATTAACTTATTAACTTATTAACTTATAAACCTTCCTAATCTCTTCATCCCCTCTTCTATATCCTCTAAAGAGGCGGCAAAACTAATTCTTATCCAATTCTCCTTTCCAAAAGCAACCCCGGGAACAACTGCCACAGCTTCTTTCTCTAAAAGCCGCAGAGCAAAAGCCTTTGAGTCTAATTTAGAATTCAATTCGCAAAAGACATAAAAAGCCCCCTCTGGTTTTATATAAGAAATCCCAATTTCCCTTAATCTATCTACCGCATAATCTCGCCTCTTTTTAAACTCGGAAAGAATCTCTTGCGGGTAATCATTATTGTTTAAAGCCGCTAACGCCGCATATTGAGCAATTGAATTAGGGCAGGAAGTGGAGTGGCTTTGTACAACGGACATTTTGGCAATTATCTCTTTATTGCCAGCCGCATAACCTATACGCCAACCAGTCATCGCATAAGCTTTGGAAACACCATTGATTACTACTGTTAGCTTATAAGCATCCGCACTTAAAGAAGCAACTGAAATATGCGGTTTTCCGTAGATGAGCTTCTCGTAAATCTCATCGCTAATGATATTAATATGGCGTTTAACGGCAATATCGGCAATCTTATTCAATTCTGAAAAGGAATAAACTGCGCCGCTAGGATTGGCAGGGCTATTGAGAATAATAACCTTTGTTTTAGCACTAAGGTAAGAGTCAAATGAAGAAAGATCTATTTTAAAGTTATTATCTTTTTGTGTAGGAACAATTACGGGAGTGGCTGAACAAAGTTTAACTATCTCTGGATAACTTACCCAGTAAGGAGACGGAATAATTACCTCATCGCCTTTCTGGCAAACCGCCTGAAAAAAATTATAAAGGCACTGCTTTGCTCCCGTTGAAACTAATATTTGAGAAGGGTTATAATTTAGGTTATTATCGCTTTTGAATTTATGAACAATGCCTTCTTTAAGTTCTTTGATCCCGGAAACAGGAGTATATTTTGTTCGGTTTTCTTTAATCGCAGTTATTGCTTTCTTTTTTATAAAATCAGGGGTATCAAAATCGGGCTCGCCAGCGGCAAAATTTATTACTCTCTCCCCTTTTTCCTTTATTTCCTTTGCCCGTGCGACAATAGCAAAAGTTGCTGAAGGCTCAACTCTTTTTACTCTATCTGTAAAATTCATATTACAACAATAGCTCTGTTAAAAAAAGTTCTTTCTGTTAGAAATTCATTTTAATGGGGGTTGCCCCGTTAGAGGTCCTGTTAGAAAAAATTTAGGAAAAATTAGACTTCTAACGGGGTTCACTTGTTAAATTCTTCGGTATACTCTAAAGCTACCTCTTTAGTAATTTTGCCCTCTTCTAAAAGACTTTTTATTGAACTATCTATAGTATGCATACCGTAATGGCTGCCTGTTTGCAATATCGAATCAATCTGAGAAAGGTTCCTTTCGCGAATAATATTCCTTGCGCCGCTGGTCACCTTCAAAATCTCTGTTGCCAAAACCACATCTGTCTGATACATCCCCGGCAACAACAATTGAGTAACAATGCCCTGCAAACAGTGGGATAACTGTGAACAAACCTGCTTCTGCTGTTCTGCCGGAAAAACATTAATAATACGATCAATGGCATCAATGCTATTGGAAGCATGCAAAGAACTCAGCACTAAATGCCCTGTTTCGGCGGCAATAAGGGCGGTTTGAATTGTTTCCGCATCCCGCATCTCACCTACCAGAATTATATCAGGGTCCTGTCTTAAAGCATTTCTCAAACCGGAAGCAAAAGAGAGCGTATCTACACCAATTTCTCTTTGTTTTATGATACTTTTAATATTTGTATGAACATATTCTATAGGATGCTCCAAACAAATTACCACTGTCTCTCTGTTTCTATTAATCAGATCTATCATAGCTGATAAAGTAGTGGTTTTTCCTGAACCAGTAGTCCCAGAGATAATAACTATCCCTTTTTTTAAATTGGTAAACTCTTCAATTATTGAAGGCAATCCCAACTTTCGCAAAGAGCTTATTTGAGGAGGTATTGTGCGAAAAGCGGCTTCTATTGCTCCTCTTTGATAATGTACATTCACCCTAAATCTAAACTCCGGGTAAGGAGAAAAAGCAAAATTTATATCCTTTTCCTCCTTAAATCTCTTAATCTGTTCTTCGCTCATAATGCTGTAAATCATTTTTTCCAAACCTTCCTTAGTAAGCGGCTGCATATCCTCGATAGGTTTGAGTTTTTTATAAATGCGCAGCATTGGAGGAAGCCCGTATGTTAAATGCAAATCAGACGCGTTTTCTTCCTGAACTATTTTTAATAAACGCATCACATCCATATGCTCTATATGGGTTATTATTAAGCTTTTATCCTCATCTTCAAATTCTAAAAAAACTACACCAATATTGTACTCCTCGTTCAATCCTATCTCTTCCACCCTAACTATCTTGCCCAAAATAT
>DAOWIN010000052.1 GCA_030640885.1 Candidatus Omnitrophota bacterium | reverse complement strand
TTGGAAAAGTTAGAAGTATTGATTCAAACAGCCGAAGATCAACTGACGACAGTCCAGAAGGAAGCGAATAAATTGCTTGAACTCGGGATGAATAATTCAATTGCGCAAGGCAAGACATACAAGACAAAAATGGCGAAGTTGGACAAAGAGATTATAAGACTGGAAGACGAACTAGATAAACTACAGGCCAAAAAGAACGTGGCTCAAATGTCTGCCCACTCAGGCGAGTTTCTGCACACAAACCTCAAGTTTGCCCTGCAGTGCCTTGACCAAGTCCCGCCTGAAGCCCAGAAGGCTCTAATAAAGGTCCTTATCAAAGAGATCCTGGTTTATGAAGACCGTATCGAGATCAAGATGTATATCAGTGATCCCACCCAGGACAGCCTATCTGCTAACCTGCCAGTTACCCAGGCCAATAACATCCCCATAAATGGAAAACGCCCCACTAATGAAAGTGAGGCGTTAACCGCTAAAACTCAAGGTTCGCCTGAGCGTCATATCTGGCTCCCCGGGCAAGACTCGAACTTGCGACACGGTGGTTAACAGCCACCTGCTCTACCAGCTGAGCTACCGGGGAAAGACATATTATCTAAGAACTTTCTACCTTGACCTGATTTAAGAAATTTTTCCCTTCTTTTGACTTTGTTTATTGAAATGAATTCTTCAGAGGAAAGAAGTTCAAATGGCTTGTTTTGTCTTGTCCATCAGCTGCCTGTCCGCCTCTGGCGGAAGCTCCAGCCGAAGGCTGGTCAGCCTCAGGCTGAACCGGGAAAAAATATAAAAAACGCTATCTAAGTATCTAAGAAGAACTTAATAGCGTTTTTTTGTTCATAGCCCAAAACTTTCAATATTGGCTTTAGCTGTTTCTTCTATCCTTTGCAGTTCCTGTTTATTTTTTAAGAGATGCTTAAATCTTCCCTGCAATTTTAAATATTCTTCTACGGGTTTTGGTTGAGGAATTTTCATTGCCGAGGTTAGTTTGCCATTTTCAAATTCTACTAAGGGATAAAGCCCGGTTTCTACAGCTAATTTGGCTATTTTCATAGTCAACTCTGGGCCATGTCTCCAACCCAAAGGGCAAGGGACAAAAATTTGTAAATACTTGGGGCCTCTAATAGAAAGGGCTTTTTTTACCTTATCTTTTAAATCTTTAATAAAACCTATTGATGCCGAAGCAACATAAGGAATTTTGTGCGCTGCACAAATTTCCAGCATTGGTTTTTTAGGACGGGTGTTCCCAACAGATTCTTTGCCCGGCGGCGTTGTAGTGGTATTAGTATTAAGAGGAGTTAAGCCCGATCTCTGTACCCCTGTGTTTTCATAAGCCTCGTTGTCGTAACAGCAGAAAAGTATCTCCTGTCCCCTTTCAAACATTCCCGAAAGTGCTTGCAATCCTATATCAGCCGTGCCTCCATCGCCAGCTTGAGCAATTACTTTAATATCTTTAAGTTTTCCTAAATGCTTTAAAGCTGCTTCTACACCCGAAGCTACCGCCGCTGAATTTTCAAACAAGGAATGCACCCAAGGCACCTTCCATGCTGAGTCCGGATATTTGCTTGAAAAAACCTCTAAACAGCCGGTAGCATTGCTGATAATAGTATTCTTTCCGGCAATGTCTACCACTATTTTTGCGGCAATTTCCTGCCCGCAACCTGGGCAAGCAGTGCTAAATTTAGAATCGAACAAACTCATTTAGTCGCTCCTGTTTTACATCTATAAATTCCAAATCCATTTGCCGTTTTTCTATTTTTGAGAAAATTCTTTCTACTGTCTCGCGGGTAATGTCTCTTCCGCCCAATCCGGCAACAAAACCGCTAATCTTGGGATTTCCCTTTTTATTTTGAAAAATAGCTTTAATTTCGGTAAATAAAGGACCAAAGGCGCCTAATGAGATTGCCTTTTCTACTATTCCGACATTGGGTATATTTTTTAACGCCTGATAAATTGCTTCTACGGGTAAAGGACGATAGGTAATTATTCTTAACATTCCTACTTTTTTCCCTTTTTTTCTTAGATTATCCACTACCTCTTTTATTGTTCCCGCTAAAGAGCCTTTAGCAACTAATACATATTGAGCATCTTCTAATCGATAAGATTCAACCAACCCGCCTGAATTTCTTTCAAAAACAGTTCCGAACTCCTTAGCTATTTGAGGAATCATTTCCAAAGCTCTATTCAGAGCGTTTTGAATATCTACGCGGGTTTCCATATAGCAAGATGGTTCAGCCAGATGCCCCATAGTAATTGGATGGGAAGGGTCAAGCTTGTAAGAAGTGTTGTAAGGGGGCAAAAATTGATCCACCTTCTTCTGTTCAGGAATGTCCACTGGTTCATAGCCGTGAGTGAGGATATATCCGTCCATACAAACCATCACCGGCAGCATTATTTCTTTATTTTCAGCTAATTTATAGGCTTGGATATGAAAATCCAACGCTTCTTGGTTATTTTCGGCATAGAGTTGAATCCAGCCAGTATCTCGCATCGCCAACGAATCTTGATGGTCATTCCAGATAGAGATGGGAGCAGAAACTGCTCGGTTAGCGCAGGTTAGCACTAAGGGTAGACGCATGCCAGCAATGTTATAGATAACTTCCCCCATCAACAACAAACCCTGCGAACTGGTAGCTGTAAACGCTCGGACGCCGGTGGCTAAAGCTCCCAAAACTACAGAAGCCGCCGAATGTTCCGATTCAACATTAACAAACTCAGTTTTTAACTCGCCATCAGCAACAAACTGGGCGAGATCTTCTACAATATGAGTTTGGGGAGTAATAGGATAAGCTGATATTACCCCTGGTTTGCAAAGCCGAATTGCTTCAGCAACTCCCCGCGAACCTTCTAAAAATCTTTTCATTCAATAAAGCCACGATTTAGGCGACTGTTAAGAAGACTAAATCGTATGGCTGCATTGAACCCTGTTAAATAATCCGCTTATGGCGGATTGCCACAAGACGACATTTAACAGGGTAAATTCAACTATGCAATTTAGCCTCGGTTTCACCCTGCTAAATTGCAGTTTCATTTACTGCCTCGTATCCTTTACGCGCTGCCTCTAAGTTTTTTTCCAAAATCTCTTTTTTATCTGAAAAATGCATTTCTATTGCCTTTAACATTGATTCCAATTTTATCTGTCCCGTTGCTTTAGCAAAAGCTCCTAAAAGAGGGGTATTGGCAAATGGTTTTCCAATGGTTTCTAACGCTATCTCTTCGGCAGAAATGCCTACCACTCTTTGTTTGTCCAAACAGGGAAGTTCCTCCCCTTTTCTAATATTTATTACTACTATTCCCTCTTCTTTAAGCCCTTTAAAACAATCAAGAACTTTTGTTAATGCAGGTTCAATAATCACAACATAATCAGGGCTATAAACTTGGCAGTGCGCCCGCACCGGTTTATTGTCAAATCTTAAAAAGGCATTCATCGGCGCGCCCATTCTAGCCGCGCCAAAGTTAGGAAAGGCATAGGCATATTTACCTTCCAAGAATAAAGCTTGTCCTAAAATTGCCGCAGAAGTTATTGCTCCTTGTCCAGCACGAGCATAAATTTTTAATTCTTTCATTTGGATTAACTAAAAAAAAATTCTATTGCATTCTAAAAAACTTAATTATTCGCTTTATTTTTTTTCTTCTTTCTTTTCTTGTTTTTCTTCTTTTTTCTTTTCTTGTTTTTCTTCTTTTTTCTCGCTCAATTTCTCTTTAACATTGCTTATCCCAACGGCAACCGTAATTACGCCTCCTGCAATAAGAGCGAATACAACCACTCCTTGCAAGATAATTAAAATAGCAGGACCCCACTTAATTAAAGCAAGCAATCCCAAAATAACAGCTACCACTCCTCCGATTATTGCCCATATATTTTTCATTTTTTATCTCCTTTCCTTTCCCCCCGATGTAACATCGGGGAAAGCCCAAAGAACAATCGCAACGAAACTCTTCAGGATAAAGGTTTTGCCCGAAGATGAAGACCGAAGGCAAATCATAGAACCCTTTTACTCCTTTTAGCCGTTCAGGGTGACGGAAAGAGGTACGTAAATCCCAAAAAGGATAATTTATGTGACACTAATTTGCTTAGCGGTTTTATTGGTCGGGTGCTATGGGGGTTAAATCCTCGATAAAATTTTCGCTTGTGGGCATAACAGATCTTTTTTTCTCCAGTATTTTTTCCTCCAGCATCTTTCCCCTTATTTTTCGAGCCCTTTCTTTTATCTTTGTCCTCATCTTTAGCAAATCCCCACGCACATTTAATAATTCTTGTTCTAATCGACCCAAACGCCCCTCTATTGTTTCAAAATTCTTTTTTGTAGTCTTAAAGTTCTTTTCCGCATCATTAAAGGCTTTTTTTATCTGTTTTTGTTTGAGATTAAATTTTCGTCGCAGACTGGTTTGCGTGTTTTTCCCCTGTTTTTTTGTTTTTTTGATTGCATTGAGACTGGCAAAGTTTGTGGCAGAAAGACAAAGTACAAACACTAACCCTACGCCCAATATCCATTTTTCTTTACCTTCCATTTTTTACCCCCTTTTCTTTTCTTCCGTCTGAGGCGGAAGAGTCTGAAGAGTGAACAAAGTGAAACTCTTCAAGATAAATATCTTTCTCTAAAAACCTACACAAAAACGATTTCTTTTAACTTTTCTCTAAAATCAGGGAAAGAAGTCTTAATACAACCGCTATTTTCAATAACTGTTTTTCCTTTCGCTTTTAAACCGGCAATTGCCAAAGTCATTGCCGTGCGGTGATCAGCAAAGCTATTTAACCTCTCTCCTTTTAACTTCCCCACGCCCTTAATTATTACCTCTGATTTTTTTTCTTTAATTTCTGCTTCCATCTTTTTCAAATTATAACAAAGAGAAGAAATTCTGTCAACTTCTTTTATTCTCAGCTCTTCTATGCCTTCAATTTTGGTTTCTCCTTTAGCGAAACAGGCGGCAAGCATAATTATAGGAATTTCATCAATGAGGCGAGGGATTATTTCCCCCCTGATCTCTATTCCTTTCAGCTGACTTCCCTTTATTTCTATATCTCCCACCGGCTCGAATCCTCGGTTCTCGGTGTTCGGTGTTCGGTTCTCGGGTGACTGTAGACTGTTGGCTGTAGACTGTTGACTGTGGACTGTTATATCCGCTCCCATCTTTTTTAGGACATCAATAATCCCAGTGCGAGTGGGATTTAAGCCCACATTTTTTAAGACAAGATGCGAACCGGCAAGAATTGTTGCCCCGACAATGAAAAAAGCCGCACTGGATATGTCGCCGGGAATATTAATTTTCTCGGGAGAACACAATGCAGAGGATTTTATTTTACATTTTAAACCCTTAACCTTTATATCTGCCTCGAACAATTTTAACATTTTTTCTGTGTGGTCGCGGGTTTTGATTATTTCTTCAATTTCCGTTTCTTTGTTAGCATAAAGTCCGGCTAAAAGAATTGCCGATTTTACTTGTGCGCTAACTACAGGAATTTTATATTTAATTGCCCGCAGTTTTGGACTGCCATTGATTTCCAAGGGCGGATATTCATTACTCAACCTTTTCTTTCCTTTTATTTCTGTCCCCATTAATTTTAACGGTGTAATAATTCTTTTCATTGGTCTTTTTGTTAGCGACTCATCCCCCTCTAGTCTTGTATAGAATTCCTGTCCGCTTAAGATTCCTGATAGTAATCGCATAGAAGTTCCTGAATTTCCCAGATAAAGCGGCTGAGCAGGTTTTTTCAGCCCCCGCAGTCCTTTTCCATAAACTATAATTTTGGTTTTCCTTGCTTGTGACTTGTGACTTGCCTGCCCCGTAGCCCCCGACGTTCGTCGGGGTGGTATCGGGGTGACTGGTAACTTTATTTTCACTCCCATTTGTTTGAAAGCGTTGACAGTAGCCAGACAATCTTCGCAAAATAAAAAGTTTTCAATCTCGGTAATTCCTCCAGCAATAGAGGAAAGCATTACTGCTCGGTGAGACATAGACTTGTCTCCCGGGAGAGAGATTTTTCCCTTTATTTTTTTTATCGGAAAAATAATCAAATTGCTCATTTTTGCAAAACCCTTATTTCGTCCCCTTCGGTAATCTCTTCCCCCTCCAAAATAATCGCCTCTGAAGTATTATTATATATCTCCTCTATTCTTGCTTTTCCCCGAATTTCGCCGTTGCGATAGATTGTTAAGATTAGTCCTGTTTTGAGCCCTTTGTTTTTGCCTGCATTGAGTATCAAAAAATTATATTTCTTATTTACGACAAGCACTTCTCCCAATATTTCCTTGGGAAATTCATCTGCTTTTATCACAATTTTATCCAAAACGATTTCTTTTTTCTTATTTTCTTTCCAGCCTTTTAGTTTTGCCAGCAAATCTTTTTTTTCTTGTTTTATTCTATCTACAAGTTCATTCAAGCTGTTTTCTTTTCGTTTTCTTTTTTCTAATTCGCTAGATAGAATCTGTTTTTCCTTGTTTCCAAAATCTATTTTTAATCCTAAAACTTCAATTTCACTTTTTGCTTTGGATAATTGTAACTGCGTATTCATTTTTGCCTGTATTACTTCCTGTAAATTTTTTTCAACTCTTTCCTTTTCTTTTGTTATCTTTGCCAATTCTCTCTCAATTTTCTTTTTTGTTTTTTCTTTATTTTCTATATTGATAGATAACTCTTTTTTATCAATAGATAGGTTAATTGTAGAAAACAGCAGAGAAATTCCTGCCAGTGAGAGTAGAAAAACAGTTATATATGCCCCTTTTTGCACATCTCCTCCTACCTTTTGAAATTATCTCCTCCATCTCTCAATTAACTTAACAAATAAGAATTGTTAGGTAAATAATATCATAACATTCTTTTAAATGCAATGTTTTAGATGTCTAATGCCGGAACCCTTTCCCCTTTCCCCTTTCCCCTTTTCCCTATGCCCTTCTTAATGGGGTTGACGAGAAGCCCCTTTGTTGTTATAATAAATTCTGCAATGCAACGAATCTTTAAAGATAATGGTAGAGAGAATATTGTCTCCGCATTGCTTTTATTTTTTGGAACAAATTAAGATAGATGAAAAAAAGGGGTAGATTGCAATGAAAAGAACTTACCAACCCTCGAAGCGGAAACGAAAGAACAAGCATGGTTTTCGCAAGCGGATGGCTGACAAAGACGGGAAAGAAATAATCAATCGCCGTCGGGCAAAGGGTAGAAAAGAATTGTCTGCTTAAGATTATGTCAGAACTGGGGTTTAAGAAAGAAGAGCGACTTTTAAAGGATAGTGATTATAAAGCAGTTTATCGGGGGAAATTTTGCCGAAACGCCTTTTTCACCCTGAAATTTATTCCCAATAATAAAAAAACAAGCAGAATTGGTTTTATCATTAAAAAGAAATATTTTAAGTCCGCTGTTTCAAGGAATAGGTTAAGGCGCCTTTTGCGAGAGGTATACCGACTGCATAAGACAGAGATAAAAGGCAATTTTGATATAGTAATTATAGTCTTAAAAACAGATTTGCCCTTAAATTACAAAGAGGCAGAAAAAGGGGTGGTATCTTTGTTTAAAAAAGCAGGAATATGCCAATAAAGAAGTTTATGGAGTTTATTGAAGTTTATGGAGTTAATAGAGTTTATGGGGTTGAACTCAATTAACTCAACAAGCCCAATAAACGCAATAAACTCAAAAGGAGCAGTCAATTGGGCAAAATTGAGCAAGGAGGGGGCAATGCTTAAAGAGAGTATCTTGCTGACGGTGTTGGTGGGTATGGTTTTATTAACCGCTACCCCCGGTTTTTGTGGTAGAGTTGCTTTTACCACAATCTTTCCCAACGAGATTCCCATTCAGAATTGCGAGGATTTGCAGAAAATGCAGAATAATTTAACAGCGGATTATTATCTAACAAAGGATATTGAGTGCGAGATGACAAGCCCATTCTTATCAGACGGTTCTGGCGATCCTAATCCTAATTTTGACCCCTTTGGCACATGGGGAGATAGAAAGGGGTTTAAGCCGGTTGGCGAATTTGAAATTGGTGATTACTTTTGCGGAAGCTTTAACGGCAAAGGTTATAAAATTCAAAATCTTTATATTGACAGGCCAAATGAAAAAATTGTTGGTTTATTCGGTCGTGTTTCATCGGGAACAAATAATATTATTAGAAATGTTGGCTTAATAAATGTTACTATAGCCGGCGGCGGTGATTTTCTAAACAGCGGTGCCGGTGCTTTAGTTGCTATTGTATATCCTTTTTACGGAGCAATTGCCAATTGTTATTCTACGGGTCGGGTATTGTAACTGCTGATGGTAAAGCAGGTGGCTTAATTGGGAATTTGGCTCTGGGGGCTGGTGAAGTTAGGAATTGTAACTCTGCTGTTAATGTAACATCTAATAATGCTGGGGCTGGCGGTTTAATAGGTAATGTTGGCAGTGAACAGGGCATAATTAGTTCTTTTTCCACGGGTAGTGTAAGCGGGGATCATTATGTTGGCGGCTTAATTAGTAATATCGGCAAGGATGCTACAGTTACTGATTGTTATTCTACAGGTAGCGTGAGCGGAGACGAAGGCATTGGTGGGTTAGCTGGCAATATTGGTAACAATGCTACAATTAGAGGTTGTTATTCTACAGGTAGCGTGAGCGGAGACGAAAGCATCGGCGGATTAGTCGGTAGTAACGGTAGCGACAATACCACGATTGAAAATTCCTATTCTACGGGTAATGTGAGTGGAGACAAATGGGTTGGCGGCTTAATCTCCGGAGGTCTTGGCGCAATCAGCAATTGCTATTCCACGGGCAGTGTAAGTGGGAATAGTTATGTCGGTGGTTTGATGGGTTGGAAGTCTCCTTCCTGTCCTGTTTTTAATTCTTACTGGGATACAGTTGAATCGCTTCCGGCTACAACAAGCGCTGGTGGAACAGGCAGAACAACAATACAAATGAAACAGAAAGCAACTTATGCAGGATGGGATTTTACTAATATTTGGAAGATTGATGAAGATGTTTCGTATCCCTATTTTAATTGATAGATAATGCTTAAAAAAATACTTATATTTTTTATTATTTTCTATCGTAAGTGTATATCACCATTGAAGATACAAACCTGTCGCTTCTATCCTTCTTGCTCAGAATACGCCGTAAAGAGTATCCAAAAAAGAGGTGTTGCAAGAGGTTTATTAAAGAGTCTTTGGCGAATTTTAAGATGCAATCCCTTCAGTAAAGGAGGGTATGATCCCGTAGATAGGTTGCGTTAAGGGGTTTCGGTTGGGGTTAGGCATCGTCTATCGTTAAAGGTTGTTGTTGAGCGTCTTAAAACGAAGAACCAAACCGAAGACCAAACTGATACTTAACCGAAACCTAAACCGATAAACGAAAATTGCATGTGCCACATGGCACATAGTTTGAAATTATGGAAAAGAAAACCTTTTTAGCAGTAATTTTATCTTTATTGATTCTTCTCGGCTATCCCCGTATTATAGCTAAGTTCTTTCCTCAATATGCCCCTTCTTTGTTGCAAACAGAGCAATCAGAACAAAGCGGCAAAAGTAACTCTGTTTCGCAACAAAAAAAAGAAGTAGAAATATTATCAAATGAGAGTTTCCCAACTATTGTTTCTCGCCCTTCCCTACCGGAGAGAAAAAAGGTTTTTACAAATGATAACTTTAAAATTACATTTACCAATTACGGTGGAGCAATAGAACAGATTGAATTAAATAAATACAAATTAAACGACACCCCCCTGTTGCTTGTGAAGCCTGAACAAGGGGCGAGAAATATGCTTGCTCTGCATAGTTCATCCCCTCTTTTCGAAGACAAAAATATTGTTTATAAAGAAGAAAAATTTTCGGATAATAGGCTAATTTATACTGCTAATTTGGGAGAGCAGTTTCAGATTATTAAAGAATACTTTATTTCCCCTGAAGATTATTCTATTAGTTTAGAGATAACCCTAAAAAATCTAACCTCTCAATCTCAGCAATTCAATCCTATTCTAAGTCTTTCAAGCCCAATTACCAAAGAGCGCTTTGATCGTCGTTTTGCCGAAGTGTGTTTTTCAAAGAATAAAATCTATCGCAAAAATGTTAGCGGATTAAGCAAAGAATATACCAAGAAGGGGGATTTTTCTTGGTTGGGAATTAGCAAGAAGTACTTTTGTGTTCTTTTGAAATGGTCGCCTCAAGGCTCTTTTATGAATGAAGCTGATGCCGCCCACATTTCTTCTCTTCGCCAAAAGGATAAAAAAGATAAAGATGAGTTGAGCGAATCTGATAATCTTTATCTAAATCTTGCCTTCAAGCCTTTCGTCTTTTATCCTCAACAAAAAGTTAGCCAAAAATTTGTTCTTTATGCTGGGCCAAAAGATACTATCCAATTAGCTAATGTGGATGAAGATTTTACTCAGGTCATAACCTACGGGTTCTTTTCCGGCATTAGCCGACTTACCTTATCCATTCTGCGTTTTTTTTACAGGATTGTGCATAACTATGGAATAGCAATTATTCTTTTATCTATTTTAATCAATCTGTTTTTACAGCCCTTAACTATTAAAAGTCTTAAATCAATGAAAGGGATGCAAAAAATTCAGCCTCATCTTACTCGTTTGCGTGAAGAGCATAAACATAACCCCCAGAGATTGAACGAAGAAATAAGGAATCTTTTCCGCAAACACAATGTAAATCCTCTTGGAGGCTGTCTGCCAATGATTTTGCAAATTCCCATCTTTATTGCTTTATATCAAGGGTTGGCGCGTTCTCTGGAGCTAAGAGGAGCGAGTTTCATTTTTTGGATTAAGGATTTATCTTGTCCTGATGCCCTACAGCTTCCTTTTACTCTTCCTTTAATTGCTGACAAGATAAATGTTTTGCCTATTTTGATGGCAGTTGCAATGGGCTGGCAACAAAAAATGTCTGTTCATCAGAAAGAGAAAAGGGAAATTAGCGAAACAGAGAAACATCAGCAAAAAATGGCTTTGATAATGCCGTTGATATTTGCTTTAATCTTTTATAGTATGCCTTCCGGGCTTGTTCTTTATTGGCTAACCAACACCTTAATTACCATTTTTTATCAGCGAAAGATTCATTAAACAAGCTACAAGTCACAAGATGTAGGTTACAGGCAAGAAAAAGAAAGGAAATCTTACGGTTTATATTTCTTACTTGAAGCTTGTAGCTTGTAGCTTGTAGCTTGTAGCCTGTAGCTTGTTTAGTGCCACATGGCACAAATGCTCTACAATCCCAATTTGTAAGGCAAAACGTTGGATTAGTGAGACGAAAATTGCAAAAGCTGTGTTAGCAGACAATTAAAAAAAAGGGGGAAAAATGAAGATCGAGATAAACGACGGAAATTTTAAAAAGGAGATTTTGGAATCAGAACAGCCATGTTTAGTGGATTTTTGGGCGCCGTGGTGTGGTCCGTGTCAAATGATTGCAGGAATAATCGAAGAGATTGCCCAAGAGTACCAAGGGAGATTAAAGGTTTGTAAATTGAATGTTGATGAGGCTCAGCAAAGGGCGTCCGAACACGGTATTATGAGCATTCCTACTTTAATGCTTTTCAAGAATGGCAAAATAGCAGATAAAGTTATTGGGGCAGTTCCTAAACAGGCGATTGAATCGATGATTAAACCCCATCTGTGATATTCTCGGTTTTCGGTTTTTTCTGTTCTCTCTTTTCTGTTTTCCGTAGACTGTAAACCGTAGACTGTAAACTGATTCCATGAAAGAGGCGTTGTTTT
>DAOWIN010000109.1 GCA_030640885.1 Candidatus Omnitrophota bacterium | reverse complement strand
ACCATAACAATCAATTTGATATCTATTTTCAAAGTGCTTGCTTGCGCCATCATGATCTGGATCAGGCCGCCCAACTATCAGATCATATACAATGGCTGGATATACCGGCTCTTGTGGCAATCGTCTATAATATATCCTTTGATCGACAATATCAGTTACGGCGCTATTGGCTTTTAAGATTGCTTCTATGGCTAAACTATAATCAGCCATTACCCGCCACCCAGTATACGACCACCAGCCTTTGTGACCTTGCCTTTTGATATCTGCCGGTTGAGCCTTTTTATAAGCCTCAGACTCAATCTTTTTTAATTCTTTTTCTCTTCGGCCATCAATCTCTGCGCGTCGTCCATGCCCTTCAGAACGATATTTTTCGGCGGCGCGTTTCCTTTCGGCGATCATCCGCTCATAAACCTTTCTTCTTACCTCCTCCACATAATTGATGCGTTTTATACGCACATCTACCAATTCAATACCGTATTGAGGGGCAAGCTTCCTTGCTTTCTTCAAGACTAAACCCTCCAATTTCTGGCGGCCTGTTTTTATGGATTCAAGGGCTTCCTCAGTAGTTATTAAAACTTTATGCTCTTTTTTAATCTCCACAATACGGTTGGAATTTCTCACTGCTTCAACAAGAAGATGATTGGTAATTATGTCGCGGGTTGCGGAGTTAATAATATCATCAAGTTTTGCATGCGCTCCCATTTCATTACCCGTTGATTGCAAAAATTTCAGAGCATCAGAAATTTTCCAGCGGGCAGTGGTATCAACCCAGATGTATTTTTTATCCTTGGTCGGAATCTGTTTGGGGTCACCGTCCCATTTAAGAAGCCTTTTTTCAAAATAATGCGTCTGTTGAATAAGCGGCTTCTTAAAATGTAATCCGGCGACAGTAATCGGTCTGCCTATGGGCTTGCCAAATTGGGTAATTACTACCTGTTTGGTTTCATCCACAATAAACACTAAGCCAATCATAAACATAAGTATTGTCAAGACAATTATGCCTACGGATACTTTTAAGGTTGTTTTTAAAATTGTTTTCATTGCTTAATCCCTCCTTGCTGCCCAATATTCAGCAGTGGCAGTATTGAAGACTGCTTTGGGTCAATTATATATTTCTGCTTTGCCTTAGGCAGAATTTTCATCATTGTTTCAAGATATAGCCTTTTCTCGGTTATATCTACGGCTTTCTTATATTCTACAAGCACCATAGCAAATCTTTTCGCTTCTCCTTGGGCGCGGTTCACCCTATCCAAAGCATAACCCTCAGCTTCGCGAATGGTTCTTTCTGCCTCACCCTTTGCCCGCGGAACAACCTTATTATAAGCCTCCCACGCCTGATTGATTACTCTTTCCTTTTCCTGTTTTGCCTCATTGACCTCGTTGAAGGCCGGCTTTACTTCGTCGGGCGGATTAACATCTAATAATTTAACGGTAACAATTCCTATACCCGTTTCATATTTATCTAATATTTTCTGCATCTCAATCTGGGCAAGGTCATCTACTTCCTCTCTTTTGGTGGTTAAAACCTCATCTACTCCATAATCACCCACAAATCTGCGCATTACCACCTCTGAAACATCCTGCACATTCTCAATAGGGTCTTTGGTATTAAAAAGTAGTTTGACTGGGTCTTTCACCTTAAATTGAACAATCCAACGAACATCTAAAATATTAAGGTCTCCAGTAAGCATTAAAGATTCATCAAGATAAGAACGGGCAGAATATCTGCTTCTCACCCCCGCGCGAATGGTTCTAAGCCCGAATTCCTTCTTAAATATGCGTGTTACTTTTACTGGAACTGCCTTATCAATGCCAAAAGGCAGTTTAATATGCAAACCCGGTCCAACCGTGACGACATATTTACCCAGTCGTTTTATCACACCCACCTCATCTGGACCAATGGAATAAATTGCCGTAGAACCTATTAGAGCAATTAGAGCCAAAACAACAAGCGGGATAAACTTCTTAAAATCACCAATTTTTTTCCTTGTTAAATCAATTATGTCCTCAGGCCTGTTAAACTCCATAATCTGCCTCCTTACTCAATTTTGGCATTTTGCCAAAATTGATAAATTTTTGGGCAAGGTTTCTTGGTAAGGCGAAACCTCGTCCAACTCGGTCTTGCCTAAAAACAAGACAAAATTTGAACCACAGCCCGCCTCGGGAGGCAAGCTAAATTATTTAAACGCGTTTCACTTTTTTTTAAATTCGCTTCACATCCTGCTCAAACTCTGGGAAATGGGTGTTAATAGTTTTCAAATTAAATTTTGAAAGTATAGATTCTTTAGGTTCTCTTTCAAGTAGAAACTGGAAAGATTCCTTTATCAATGTTTCCTCGCTGACTTTTCCATGACTCAATTCTTTATAATAATCATTGTCCAATATAACGATATGCTTTGTTTTTGTATCGCCTTCTTTTACGACTACCAAAAATTCATTATCACTTTTTTTCTCAACCTCAATCATTTTAGTTGCCCTCCTTTCCTTTCTCGCAAAGCGAGAGCCTGCGAGAGTGAGCGAAGCGAATGGAGCAGGATAAGGTTCTTTTCCTTTTCCATTCTTTATTTCTTATTTCTTATTTCTTATTTCTTTATTCTTGTTTCTTCTTTCTTCTCGCAAAGCGAGAGCCTGCGAGAGTGAGCGAAGCGAATGGAGCAGGATAAGGTTCTTTTCCTTTTCCATTCTTTATTTCTTATTTCTTATTTCTTATTTCTT
>DAOWIN010000050.1 GCA_030640885.1 Candidatus Omnitrophota bacterium | reverse complement strand
GGCAATACTTTTATCACATAATCTATTTCTGCTTCCGTGTTAAATCTGCTTAAACTTAATCTCAGGCTTCCATTTGAGATTTCGGGTCTTAAACCCATTGCTGTTAGTACATGGCTTGGCTCTAAGGAAGCTTCTGAACAGGCAGACCCGGTTGATGAGCAAATTCCATATAAGTCTAGTCCGCCTCCAATTGATTCTCCTTCTATTCCTGAAAAAGATACATTTATGTTGTTGCAAAGTCTTACTTTTCCTGTTGGCCCATTCAGTCTTGCTCCTTCTATTTCTAAAATTCCTTTTCTAAAATCTAAACAAACTTTGAAATTCTTAAGAAAGGATAAACCGAGCAATCCGTCAACATAACTCCTTGGAGGTAAATCGTGAACAATTGCTTTAACATTTCTTGCCCTTTTTCCTAAAACACTTACGGACTTTAGGGTTATCAAGGGAACTTTCTCAACGCCACTCGCAGTTGTCATATCTATCCTTTCTTTAGATAACTCTGGTTCATAACCCAAAACTTCTGCCATCTCCCAAGAAACCATCAGGTAAGTTGCTCCTGTATCTAAAGCCATCTTTGACCTTATTACCATATTTCCTTTATTTCTTTTATTTCCTTTAATCCCTACATACAACGCAATAATTGGCTGGAGTGGATCAAAGTTATATTTTACCATTTTTATACTCCTTATAGCCTCCGCATTTGAAATTTATGTACAGAATTTTTGCATTTTAAGCGAACATCAAATTTAGCACATATCGCATAGCATTTAGCGGATAGTAAAGAATAAAAACATTGGAATTTATAGTCTTCTTGTTTTTTCTATACGCTATCCGCTAACCGCTATACGCTATTATTAGCGTTAAGAAAAAAGTTAGAAAGCGAAAAATGCAGAAATTCTGATTTTAATCTGAAATGCGAAAGTCCTAACTCCTAAAAAGCTACTGCATAGCCTTTGATTGGAATTTTTCCAGTATAAAAGTGCGATATATCCTTCGCTTTCGTTTTTTTCATCGCATCATAGGTATCATCCCTATCCCTGGAATGTGCTATTACCTTACCCTTCACAGGTTGATTTAATGCATCTTTCTCTAAAACTTCTACCAAAACCCACTCATCCTTAAATCTCTCTTTAATTTGTTCAATAGACGCCATCTTTCTTCACCCCCTTGATATTTCTATATCCTCGCCACCGTAACTTCCTTTTGCCCCTGATACTTTCCTTTTCTATCGGCATAAGAAACCGCACAACACTCATCAGATTCAAAAAATAAAATCTGGGCAATTCCTTCCCCGGCATAGAGCTTTGTCGGCAAAGGGCTATTGTTTGAAATCTCTATAGTAAGATAGCCTTCCCACTCTGCCTCCAGAGGAGTAACATTAACAATAATTCCACAGCGGGCATAAGTAGATTTGCCGGTGCAAAGTCCGGTAATAGTGCGCGGAATCTTAAAATACTCAATAGATTGCCCCAGAACAAAAGAGTGAGCTGGAATAATACAAATATCAGAAATAACATCACGAAACAATCTACCGTCTATTTTCTTGGGATCAATAACATCTACTGGATTTTCCTCTGTTTTAAAAATCTTAAACTTATTATCCAAACGAATATCATACCCATAAGAAGAAAGCCCATAAGAAATTTTTCCCTTATTTATCAAGTTTTGGCTAAAGGGTTTTATCATCTCTTTCTCTTCTGCCATTCTAACAATCCATTTATCCGGTTTAATAGACATTCTTTAAATTCAGCGTATAGCACATAGCGGTTAGCGGATAGTAAAAAATAAAAAACGCAAAATTTCTGGCTTTAATCTGAAACGCGAAAGTCCTAAGATTGTCAGTTATCAAACACTCTCAAAGCGCAAAAATCATCACCGCACATTGAACAACCGCCTTTTTTTAAACGCGGTTCTTTGCCTATAAGCTGTTTAAATTTCTGAGCGTCGATTGCATATTCTAACATCTTCTCCCAGTCAAATTCCTTTCGGGCAATAGACATTGCCCTGCTTTGTGCAATTGTCTTTTTGTTCCCCCTCGCAAGATCGGCAATAGAAGCGGCAATCTTGGTAATCACCACTCCTTCACGCACATCGTCAACATTGGGCAGACCAATATGCTCTTTGGGCGTTACATAGCAAAGAAAATCTGCTCCCCAATAACCGGCTAAAGCCCCGCCTATGGCACAGGCAATATGGTCATAACCAACAGCCGTATCAATCGGCAGGGGACCCAAAACATAAAAAGGAGCCTTTTGACAAATATCTTTCTCTAACTGCACATTCTTCTGAATTTCATTCAAAGGAATATGCCCAGGCCCTTCTATTATTACCTGCACACCCCTTTCTCTCGCTTGCTGAGCAAGCTCGGCTAAAACCTTTAATTCATAAATCTGGGCTTCATCTGTAGAATCAGATATGCAACCCGGCCGTAAACCGTCGCCTAAACTTATGGTTATATCATATTCGCGGGCAATATTTAAAATCTCACTGAAATATTCGTAAAGCAGATTTTCTTTTTTGTTTCTTTCCATCCATCTAAGCAAAAATGAACCTCCGCGGGAAACCACCGGTATCAACCTCTTTTGAGCTAATTTTAAACCTGCCTGAGTAACCCCGGCATGTACAGTAGTAAAATCTACCCCCTCTTTTGCCTGTTTTTCATAGACCTTAAGATAATTCTCAATGCTCATGTTATCTATCCCCCCGGCTTCAATAGCCGCCTGATAAATAGGCACAGTTCCTAAAGGCAACGGGCACTTCTCTATTATTCCCTTTCTTATTCTATCAATATCAGCGCTGTTTTTAGAAATGCTTAAATCCATTATTGCATCTGCTTTTGCTTCTATTGCCACATCCATCTTTTTCAATTCTGCTTTTAGACTCAAATCTGTCGGGGAGGCGCCAATATTAGCGTTAACCTTAACCGTTAAGCCACCGCCCACACCGATAGGTTTAAGATTGTGATGTTTTTTATTAGCCGGAATGGCTACCAAACCAGAGGCAATATTCTTTGCCAATATTTTAGCATCTATGCCCTCTTGCTTGGCTACATAAGCCATCTCAGGGGTTAATTCTCTCTTTTTAGCTTTTTCTAATTGAGTCATAATTTCAAGCTACAGGCTACAAGCTACAGGCTACAGGCAAGAACAAGAATTAAAACTTCTATCTTAATCTTGCTTGCAACTTGCAGCATTCTTAATCTTTCTTACTTGCATCTTGCAACCTGTAGCTTGCAGCTTCTATATACTGCTGGGCTGAAAAGGCGGCAAAAGCACCATCTCCACAAGCAGTAATTATTTGTTTTAAAGTACTTTTTCGACAATCGCCGCAGGCAAAAATACCCTTATTAGAGGTTTCCATCTTATCGTTCACAATAATATAACCCTTTTCATCTAATTGTACTATATCTTTAGCAAAGTCTGTATTGGGCAACGATCCTACAAAAATAAATACTCCGCTACAAGCAATATCCTTTTCCTGCCCTGTTTTAACATTTGCTATCCTTACTGCCTCAATTTTTTGTTTGCCCAAAATTTCTTTTACTATTGAATCTTGAATAAAATTTATTTTCTGCTCACGGAATAATCTTTCTTGGAGAATCTTCGTTGCTCTTAATTCCTTTCTTCTATGAATCAAATTGATTTTACTAACAAATTTACACAAAAACAATGCTTCTTCTATGGCGGCGTTACCCCCTCCTATTACTGCTATTTCCTTGTCTTTGAAAAAGGGGGCATCACATACTCCGCAATAGGAAACGCCCCTACCACGAAATTTTCTTTCGCTTTTCAAGCCTAATTCTTTAGGATGAGCACCAGAGGCAATAATCAAACAAAGGGAGGTGTATATTTTATCCTCTATTACAATTTGCCACCCTTTGTTTTCGGCAAAAACCGCGGGCTTAATGCTTTTAACCATTCCCTGTTTAACCTCAACGGCAAATTTCTTTGCCTGCTGTTTAAAATTTTTTATCAATCTTGGACCACTGATCCCTTCGGGGAAACCCGGATAATTCTCTATTTGAGAGGCAACTACAGCTTGGGTAGGTAATGAATAGCTTTCTATTAGCAGGGTCTTTAATCGTGCCCGCGCGGCATATATCCCAGCGGTTAGACCGGCTGGACCTCCCCCAACAATAACTACATCATATAACTGTAAAATTGGTTCCATCTTATTTTAGCGTCTTAACTTACATACCCACACCGACGATGGGAGTTTGGCAATCAGGACAACAGTTATCCTGAATATAATTCCTTGATACAATAAAACCACTGCGGCAGATTAGCAGTTTTTTGCAATTAGGACAATAAGTATTCAAACTTTCATTATTGGGGATATTCCCCTCATAAATATACTGTAAGCCGGCTTTCAAACCGATTTCCTTTGCCCGCTCAAGGGTATCTAATGGGGTAATCTGAGCTTTCATTTTGTAAGCGGGGAAAAAACGGCTTATGTGCCAAGGAGTATCAGGGCTTAATTCGTCAGCAATAAATCCAACAATGTCTCTTAATTCATCAGCATTGTCATTAATGCCAGGAATGATTAAAGTGGTCACTTCCAGCCAAATACCCATTTTTTTGAGCAGTTTTAGATTATTCAATACCGGCTGGAGGCGTCCGCCAATATAACGCTGGTAGGTTTCCTCGCGAAAAGACTTTAGGTCAACATTAGCCCCATCTAAATATGGAGAGAGCATCTTGAGCATACCTTCGCTCATATAGCCGTTGGTAACATAAATATTGGCTAAACCAGCATCGCGAGCAAGACGGGCAATATCATAGCTATATTCAAAAAATACGGTCGGTTCGGTGTAAGTATAGGCGATGCTTTGGCACCCGCTCTGCTGGGCATCAGCTACAATTTCGGCAGGAGCTACCTCTCTAGCTTCGATTAAATCTTGATTAGACGATAATTGAGAAATTTCCCAGTTTTGGCACCATAGACAGCGGAAATTACAACCAACAGTGGCAATAGAATAAGACAGCGAACCGGGATAAAAATGGAATAGCGGTTTTTTCTCTATCGGGTCAATATGCTGGGCAACCGGCTGCCCATAAACTAAACTGTAAAGCTTACCCTCTTTATTCTCACGCACTCCGCAAATTCCCCTTTTGCCTGCGTTAATTAGGCAATAGTGAGCGCAAAGCTTACATCGCACTTGTTTATTCGGCAACCTTTCATAAAACAACGCCTCTTTCATGGAATCAGTTTACAGCCCTCTGCAAATTATCTCCTGTCAAGGGCTAGTTAGGACACAGTAGAATTTTCGCACGGGATGCATGTTGATACATTTACAAAGCAGGCATCATCTGTTTCATCAGGACCACCTTCAGGGTTCCCCTTACACGCTTGCAACACCATCTCCTCAGGCTTCCCCCTTACCAACACAATCAACTGCGGTTTCTCCCATTTCTCCTTTTTCTTAGGAACTTCTCTTTCTTGTTTTTCTGCCTCTGCTTTTTCTTCTTTCTTCTCTTCTTTGTTTTCTATCTTTTCTCTTTCTTCCCCTAACTCCTCTCTCTTAACTCCTGATTCCTTCTTCCTATTTCCTTCTTTTCTTTCTATAACCATTTTTCGTCTTAATAGTTCTTTAGTGAAGCCGAGGACATCTCCTTCTATTTCTCCTGCAGGGGCTTCAAATTTTAAAGATAGTTCATCTATATTATCTTTAAGACTTTTTTTGCCGTTTAGATTATACCAGATAGTTTGGCCGGTTTTATTCATCGAGAATAGATCATCGTTAGAATCACCTATTCCAGCGGTTACGGGGACAATAATAAATTCTCCATGTATCTCCCGTGCTACCACATCATCCTTTGGTATTGCACAGACTGTATTAAGAGTGAGTTTTGTGTTCATAGGTATTGCCTCCTTTATGGAACATTTCAAGTCAGACTTGTTTTGTTCCATTTTACATTTTTTTCCTTCTCCTTCTCCCCTATCTCCTATCTCCTAATTCCTATTTCCTATCTCCCATGGATAATAACACAGATTGGCAGAAGTTGTCAAGTTCACTGTTGAATATAAAAGGGTTTATGGGGTTCATTGCGTTCGTTGGGTTTATTGGGTTCAACTCCATGAACTTCTATTAACTC
>DAOWIN010000131.1 GCA_030640885.1 Candidatus Omnitrophota bacterium | reverse complement strand
TTGCCAGACAGGTAAGAATTCTCTATGGCGGCTCCGCAGATAAAAATAATGCTGAAGATTATTTATCTCAGCCCGATGTAGATGGCCTTTTGGTGGGCGGCAAAAGCGCCAGTGTCCAGGATTTTATACCCATTATAAAGATAGCCGAAAAGATAGGTCCTACTCAGGGAAGGGTTCCTTATATTGGTGGCAATCAAAAAACCTATTTAGTAAAGGATGATCCGATTGAATTTGCTAAGGCATTGGTTGGCATAGATTCAAAAAGGGTAGAGGTAGGAATTGCTCCTTCTCTAACAAAAATACGTCATTTTGCCGAAGCGTTTAATGCGGTTGACCAAGCAGTGAAGGGTTTGACTTATTATGAACCCTCTACGATGTTTTCCAAAAGAGAGATGAAAGAAGTATTTGCCGCTGAGAAGGCAGAAATGGTTGATGGGGAAATGCATGTTGTTTGCGTAGATTTCTCCACCCTTTTTGAAATAGATGAAAAGGAAAACAAATTGCCAGCATTGGGAACGCGTCAGAAGCTGCATCAAATAAGCAATTCTTTGGCCCCGAATCAAGAGGTAATTATTACTGCTCCAGAGAATTTTAAAGAAGAGATTCTAAAAGATCTAGGAGCGGAAGAGTTGTCTAATATTCGTTTTTTTACTCCCAAAGAACTTGAACAATTTAGACAACAAGAGTCTTTCTTTTATCAGACTGCTATAATTCCTGATAGCGCAGGCAGAAGTGAGCTTGGAGAATACGGTTTAGAATTAGAAAGATGTTTCGCTCATATTCCTGCAAAGGGCAGGACAGAGGTGTCTATTACTGGAAGCAACCAGCATCAAATGAATATTGTTTTATCAATACTTGTGCCTGTTCATTTTAACTTTCTTGCTAATGGCAAACTTTCTTCTACTTTAAGGGAATTAATTATTTCCACAGTTGCTAATAATAACAGGGGAGATAGGAAAAAGGGAGAAAGAACGGCTAGCCGAATAGATCTAGAGATAGAAAGGAAAAGGATTTTTAGCTTACATGGGGTTTTTCCAATAGATATAGAAGCACAGCAAAGTCGTGAAAAAATTCGCAAGCTGTTAGAAGGGGCGGTGTAAAAATAGGGGTAAAAATGAAAAAAACAATGAAAATTTGTTCATTAACAATAGCCATCGCTTTTTTGTTGAATAGTATCCCTTATCCAGCTTATGCGATGAGAAGATTACTTACTGCCAGCCCCTTTGACGAAAAAGATGTAAGTTTGAGAGAGCGAGGGACAAGGCAGCAAATTAGAGATTTGGCAAATAGTTTAAAGCCAAATTTTATCGGCGAGAATATTGAATTACTTGTAAAGAGAGATTTGCTTCCCGGATTTAAAGATATCCGCCCAGGTGAATTGTATCTAAGAAAATACGATAAGGTCTATCCTTTAGTAAAAAATTTCCTTAAATTATATGGCGGCGATAAAGAAAAATATGCATTTTTAAGAGAATTAGCTGAGGAAATGGAGAATATTGATTTTGGCGTAGGAAAAACCAAAGGTGAATATGTTGACATTGATCGAGAGAATAAACAAATTATTATCAATGCAGATTTTTTGGATTTTCTTAGCCTAACCGGCCGTAAAAAGATTACAATGTCTTTTATAGCCGGGGCAATATTGAAGATGCGTGATGGTTTAGATGCCGATACATCAAATTTAGAAATTCTGATTGCCGCAAGCAAGAAAAGTTTAGAAGGCGAGAGATCCAGATTGAAGGACACAAAGCAACTTTATCAGTTAACAAAAGGGATAATTTTAAATGATACTCCAGAGGGTGTTAATAATCCTTATTTTCTTAGCGAAAAGGATATCAAACTTATTGTTTGGGATGCTTTTCATCGCGGCAAAACCTTTGATAAAAGACGTTTAAAAGAGTATTTAAGGCAAAGCTATGGTTATTATGGACAAGTGAGCGAGGAAAGAGCCGAACAGCTTTTAGAGGAATTTTACCACCAGCATTCCGCAATTGTTAATAGAACAGAGGGTGTTATCAAAGATAGAATAGAGGATTTAAAAAGGAAGCTGGACCCGGATGCAATAATCAAAGAAGCTGCGGATAGTGAACAAGCCGAGGAGAAAAAGGTTATTAGTTATGGAATGTCTGCCGCATATATGACTGATCCCGCCTTTACCGGGCGAACAATAATTTGGGATATAGAAGTAGAGAGACAAGACGAGGTTCTTTTTGGCGGCAAATCTGCACATACCGGAGAAATGACCTTTATCCCTCAGATTGTCGAACTCCCGAATTTTTTTACCTCTGGAGCTACTTTTCAACAACTATTTGTTTCTAATGCAATCGGGGATTATTTAGATCATATTAAACATCTGCAAAAAGAATTAGAGCAATTTGTTAAAGAATATGGGGATAGCCTAAATGTATTGTCCAAAGATCTATCAGAGGATCTGGAAAATGAGTTATTTATTATGCGTGTTCTTATTGAGGATAGCGAGCAGGAAACAGTTCTGGCACAAGTCAACAAAACCATAGAAACAATGTCTGTTTTATCAGCCGATATTCATAACGGAGATTACGAAAATCTCAGAGATTATTTTATGCAGTTTGGAGCTATTTTAGGCCGGCAGATTGAAGAAATCCAGGCAAAAAAGACGCAGCTTCATGTGGAACTTGATCAATTGAAGAGAGAGCTTCGACAAGAAAAAGAAAGCAAAAGTGAGGATGCTGATTTTAATGAATTGAAAAACAGAATAGCAAATTGTAGTGAGAAATTAGAAGAATTGCAGCTTGCCTTTGAAGAAATTTCCGCAGAGGGGGCAAATAAATTACTGCTTGCTTCGCGATTTGCCATAATTCCAGTAGAAATTTCCCAAGCAATAGAAGAAAACCTTGTCCAACTGGCAGATCGTCTGGGAATTTCTTTAGAAGAACTTCTTTTGGCTATACGCTCTTCGGCAGTTGGCGAGGATAGTGAAACCGCATCCTTTGCCGGACGTCAAGATACATATATTTTTATAAGGCCTATTCCCACTAAAAAAGACCCAAGAGGATTAAAGTATGTTACTATCGCTTGGCTATTTAACCAAGCATCTCTATTTAATAAGCGGGCAATAGATTACCGTTTCCGTGAAGGGCTTCCTGTTTTTGATGAAGATGTCCAAATCAGCACGCTATTCCAAACGATGTTTTTATCTGAGCTGTCTTTTATTGCCTTTTCTGTTGACCGTGAAACCGGTTTTCCAGCAATGAGCATACAATGGACTGAAGGGCAGGGTGAATTATTAGTATCGGGGGCAGAAAGCGGCAGTAAATATATCACTGATCAGGATGCGGAAATATTATTACATCGAAGCAGAGGCGAACGCCATAATAAAATTGTTGAAACCTCCGACGGCTTAGGAAAACAGTTGTTGCCGCTTTCAGAAACAGAACGGAAAGAATTCGCTATTAGTGATTTGGATTTAGTTATAAATTCAACAAAATACTTCAATACTCTGCATAAGTTCTATCAGGGTTTTCTTGGGGGATCTTATGTTGATTTAGAGGGCGCTTTGCGTGCTAAGAGGGATAACAGAGGAAACATTATCTATCTGCGCGATCCGCAGAGCGGTGAAATTTTGCTTGATGAGCGTGGTTTTGCACGCAAGGATTGGAGTATTGCCAGCACTCAGGTTCGCCCCGAAACCGTTATTAGCTTAACAGATTCAGATGTAATAACTTTGAAAAAAATTATAATTAGCGAAAAGGCTTTTGCCAAAGCGGAAAAAGAAGGTAAGGTTTTGGATTTTAAATTTATTGCCCGCAGCGGGGGGACTGCCCAGGGATCGGTGCAATGGATCTTAGATAAAAATCCGGAAAGTTTAGCTAGCACAACCGGGCATATTATGTTAACTGAACAAAGCGACCCGGATATGAACAGCGCTATGGAAGCTGCCAGAGGTATTGTCGCTTTAAGGGGAGGACCAAACTCGCATACAATGATAGTGGCTTCTGAGTATGGATTGGTTGCTATAACCGGTACTGATGTAAATTTATCAAAATTGGTTGAAATACTCGCAAACGGTACTGAAATTACTGTAGATGCTGAAAGAGGAAAGATACTTTTGGGAATGGACCATGAACTTGCGATTGCCGGAAAAGACTTCAATGTTCGCGATATCCCGGATACGGAATTTGGCGGGATTCGTTCTTCAACGATTACTGCTTCCTTTGACAAAGCGTCTAAACAATGGGCATTGAGCAAAATCCCTTCTTACAAAGGAATTGGGCTTTTGCGTTTGGAATTGATTTTAGCCGAAATCGGGGTATATCCCAATGCTTTGTGTGCTTATGATAATCTGCTGCGTAAAGAGGCGGGTTTAGATTGCAAAGGACCTGTGATGAATAGAGGGATAACTACCAATGCTTTGATAGATTATCAGACGCAGGCAATATCTGATACAAAAGAATTTGATTTTATTCACAATGCTGTCAAGCGGGCCGGATTGTCCGATTATGATTTATTGGGTTACTGCAATATGATTCGCCAAAAACGCGATTCCAACTTTAAGCCAAGCGGCCATCTGTTCAAAGTAAAAGATGACAGTGAAAAAAATGCTTTTATTGAAAATGAAGTAATCAAAGATGCAGATATAATTGCCATTATTGAGGACAAGATATCCGGTTATAATTCAGCTGAGGATTTTTATATCTCTATTTTGTCTGAAAATTGTGCGGCGATCGCCGAGACCCTAATTGTTCCTCGTCAGGAGGTTATTATCAAAGCCCAGAGTCTCAACGATCCGCAACTAAAACTTAAGGTTTTAGAGATTGTTAACAATTATTATAATATTGGCTTGGGGCATATGTTGCCGTTGCAGGAATTAAATCTACTACTTGCGAGTATTAGCGATGGTTCAGAATTTAAAAAGGGTTCAGATGCTCATAAATTAAGCAAGATAATCGGTCTTGTGGATAAACGGCTTTATATTCGATTGGATGACCGAAAGAGCGATGAGTACGAGGCGGTTGTAGGCGCCAAGGATTATATAAAAAGAGAAATTAATCCGATGAAGGGAATGCGGGGTTTGGATCTCTTAATTGACCCTAAGAACGAAGAGACTATAAGATGGCAGCTAAGGGCGATTAAAGAGGTTGCCGA
>DAOWIN010000023.1 GCA_030640885.1 Candidatus Omnitrophota bacterium | reverse complement strand
AGTCATTGGACATTAGACATTAATTAGACATTAGAAATTAGAGCAATTAGACATTTTGAACCTTTCTTGCTACTTGCTATTTTATATTTTCCAAATACCCCCGCCAATTTCTCTTCATCTCTTCTAAACTATCCCCGCCAAATTTTTCTTGCATTACCTTGGCAAGTTCAAAAGCAATTACCGTTTCACCAACTACCCCCGCCGCAGGCACAACACAAGTATCTGCTCTTTCTACAGCGGCCTTTGCCTCTTTTTTAGAAATAATATCTACGCTCCTCAAAGGTTTTTTCAGGGTGGGAATTGGTTTGAGAGCAAATCTTAAAACAAGCGGTTCGCCATTTGTCATTCCTCCTTCCAGCCCGCCGGCATTGTTCGTTTTGCGGTAAAATCTCTTTTGCTCAGAATTGTAATATATTTCATCCTGTACTTCCGAACCGAAACACTGGGAAGACTTAAAACCTAAACCAATCTCTACGCCCTTCACTGAAGGAATGGACATTAAAGCTTGAGACAAGCAGCTATCTAATCTTTTTCTACAATCCACATAACTTCCTAAACCAACGGGTAAATTCGCCACTGCTATCTCTACTACGCCGCCCAAACTATTTCCTTCTTGAGAGGCCTTATCTAACTCGGCGAGCATTAAGTCTTCGGCTTCAGTATCAGGACAGTTTAATTGGGAACTTAGTAAAGTTTTTTTTGATGGAAGCAAATTGGAAAGCTGAGGAGAAAACTTTATTTTAATCTTGCCAATACTCAGCGTCCAGCTCAAAATCTCAATATTGAATTCCTTCAAAAGAAGCTTGCAAACTGCTCCTACTGCCACTTTTGCGGCTGTTTCGCGAGCGCTCGCTCTTTCAGAAACCACGCGAATCCCCTGCCTGTATTTTATTGCTCCGGCTAAATCACTATGCCCAGGACGAGGAACATTGATTTCATTCAAAGAATCAAGAGTAAAATCTCTGTTTTCAATCTTCAACGCAAGGGGACTACCAATAGTTATTTCGTTCTTTACACCAGCTAAAATTTCTATCCTGTCAGTTTCGATTTCCATCCTATTGCCCCGTCCATAGCCGCTTTGTCGGCGTTGCAGATCTATGTTAATAAAAGAATCATCAATCTTTAAACCCGAAGGTATTCCTTCTAAAATCGCAATTAAACACCTACCATGCGATTCTCCAGCGGTTGTGTAATGCATAATAAAACCTCTCTTTTGGCGAGGCAAAACCTCGCCTTCTAAAGAACTTTACCCCGAAATCTCACCTCGTTCATATTAAGTCTTGCTCATGCTTACTAATTAAATCGCTATAATCTAAACATCTGCTGTAGCGGATGTCTTAAAACCCCAGCCAAATCAATATTCCCTTCCCCCAAACCAACGAAATAAGCGAACCCAATGAAAGAAAAGGGGCATAAGGAATTGTTTCTGCCTTTTCTTTTAATTTCAACGCTATCCCCACTACGGCTCCAAAAAAAGGCGAAATAAAAAAGACAAGTAGAACCATTTTCCAACCCAAAAATGCCCCGACCATTGCTAATAATTTTATATCTCCTCCCCCCATACTTTCCTTGCGAAAAACAATGTTTCCAAATATACCCGTAAGATATAAAGAAGCGCCGCCCACCAATGCTCCTAAAAAGGAATTAAATAACCCTGTCCAATGTGAACTAACTCCCTGCAAAAGTGGATAAATAAAACTAATCAATAAACCTACCACCAATCCCCCTACACTTATCTCATTGGGAACTATTCTCTCCTCAAAATCGGTAAAAGTAGATACAATCAAGGCACAAATTAACAAAGAATAAATAAAAAACAATGGGGTTAGCCCCAAATAAACAAATAAAAACAGAAAACATAAACCGCCAATCAATTCTACAAGAGGATAGACAAAAGAAATTCTCTGCCGACAGTGCCTACATCGCCCTCTAAGGAAGATATAACTAAGCAAAGGTATATTATCAAACCATCTAATTCTCTGTTTGCAATGCGGACAAAAAGAAAACCGTTCCTTAGAAAAAATTCCCTTTGGCAATCGGTAAATGCAGACATTTAAGAAACTGCCAATCATCAAACCAAGTATGAATATAAAAAGGTTATTTATCATAACTGAAGCATTAACCTGTGGCGTGAAGCGTGTGGCGTAAAGCGATTATAACCTCACTACCTTCGCATCCACAATGTTTTCTAAATTCTTTATTCCGCTAAGTAGCTCTGCCGAAATGGGGCTGTCTATATTCAACAAGGTAAGAGCAAGCCCCCCCTGTTTTTTTCTCCCCAATGTCATACTAGCAATATTAATCTTATTCTTCCCCAAAATAGTTCCAATTGCCCCCATCATCCCGGGTTTATCCTCATTGGAAATTACCAAGATATAACCTTCGGGAACTACATCCACATAATAATCATCAATTTTTACAATCCGAATATCCTTTTTCCCCAGCAAACTCCCAGCGACTAAATTTTTTTCCTTATTAGTAACTATCTCTGCAGAAATCAAGTTGGTAAAATCCTCGGACTCGCTTAACCTTGTTTCTATAATTTTTATTCCCCGTTGCTTGGCAATCAAGGGAGCATTCACATAATTTACTGGTTCTTCTAAAATAGAAGAAAGTAAGCCCTTGATAAAACTTAAACTGATTGGATTTAAATCGTATTTGCCTGCTTCACCGCTGTATTTGAGTTCTATCTGTTGAATTTTGCCCTTAATTATCTGCATCTGCAAGCAACCCATCTTTTGAGAAAGTTTCAAATACGGCTCTAAAAACGGCAAAAGCTCTTTGTTGATCGAAGGAAAATTAACAGCATTGCGAACATCCTGATGTAGCAAAGCATCTACAACCTGATTAGCCATTTCTTTAGCAACTTCTACCTGCGCTTCTTCGGTAGATGCTCCTAAATGGGGCGTTCCCAGAACACAATCAAGTCTTAGCAAAGGATTATCAATCGGAGGTTCTTTCTCAAAAACATCAAGAGCAGCTCCTTTCACCTTTCCTTGTTTGATTGCCTCTAATAATGCCTTTTCATCAACAATTCCTCCGCGGGCGCAATTTATAACCTTTACTCCATTTTTCATTATTTTAAACTCTTTTTTTCCAATTATGTATTTGGTTTCAGCTGTGAGCGGAGTATGCACTGTAATATAATCAGACTCTCTTAAAACATCTTTTAAATCCTTTGATTCTATTCCCAATTCAAGCGCTTTTTCCGAAGAAAGAAAGGGATCATAGGCAACTATTTTCATTCCTAAGCCCTTTGCCCGTTCAGCTACGGCAGTTCCGATTCTGCCTAATCCAACAATCCCCAAGATCTTTCCAAATACCTCTACACCAGTATATTTTTTTCTTTCCCATAGATTATGTTTTAAAGACAACTGCGCCTGAGAAATATTGCGCGAGAGAGCAAGAAGCAAGCTTATCGTATGTTCAGCAGTAGAAATAGTATTCCCCCCGGGGGCATTCATTACAATAACTCCCTGCTGAGTAGCCGTCTGGACATCCACATTATCTAAACCCACTCCTGCTCTACCGATTAACCTTAATTTCTTTCCAGCTCTAATAATCTCAGCAGTTGCCTTGGTTCCACTGCGGACAATAAGGGCATCATAATCTGCAATCTCCTTTTTTAACTCTGAAGGAGGCATTTTCGTTTTCATAACTACTTTTAGCCCTTTTTCTGCCTCTAAAATTTTTAACCCCTCGCCATGGAGAGGGTCGCTTACTAAGACTTTTAACATATTCACAACTGCTCCTTTACTATCTCCAAACTCTTTATATCCTCCACATTATATCCTTTTGCTAAAGAATCAATGCGGACCAAAAGTTTGGTCAAAACTTTACCCGGCCCAATTTCCCAAAAAGTATTAACATCTTTTTTTATCATTAAACGAACGCAATCCTGCCAGCGAGTGCGATGGTTTATTTGCCCAACCAGATTGTTTTTTATTTCCTGAGGAGAAATTTCTAAACTGGCATTAAAATTAGAAACTATGGGAACCTTCGCTGATAATATTTTTGTCCCTTCCAATTCTTTTTTTAATCTCTCCGCCGCTGAGTTCATCAATGAACTATGAAATCCGCCGCCTGTTTTCAAAGCTATTGTTTTTCCTTTTTTTTGCTTAACCAAGTGCGCAATTGCTTCAATATTTTTCGTTTCAGCAGAAATGACTATTTGCCCCGGGCAATTTAAATTGGCGACTTCACCACCCCCCTGTTCACAGATCTTTTCTACATCTGACAGCGGCAAACCAATAATTGAAAGCATACCTCCCTGCTTTTCTTGACAAGCATCTTCCATAAACTCAGCCCTTTTTTTTACCAAAAGCAAAGCCTCTTCAAAACTAATAGCTTCGGCTATTACTAAAGATGTGTATTCTCCCAAACTCAAGCCCCCAACTATTATCGGCGAAAGATTAAACTGTTCTTTAACTACTTTCCAACAAGCAATGCTTACCGTAAAAATAGCTACCTGACTATTGAGCGTTCTTCTCAATTCTTTCTCGGGACCATTAAAACAAAGCTGGGATAAATCAAGCTTTAAAATTTCACTCGCTTTTTCAAAAATGAGCTTTGCAGAGGGAAAATTCTCATAAAAGTCCTTACCCATCCCTACATACTGCGCCCCCTGCCCCGGAAAAACAAAAGCAACATTATTATCCATATTGTCTGTGTAATCTTTCAGGCTACAAACTACAAGCTACAAACTACAAGCTACAAGCTTCAGGTAAAAAAAATCTTAGAGTTTAGGTTTCTTGCTTAAGACTTGTGGCTTGTAACTTGCAACTACCATTTAATCACACACGCCCCCCAAGTAAAACCACTGCCAAAAGCAGTCAACACCACTATTGAACCTTCCTTAATTTTCCCTTGCTTAACTGCTTCATAAAGACCTACGGCAGTAGAGGCGCTGGACATATTACCATATTTGTCTACATTTACAAAAACCTTATTCTCATCTAAACCAATCCTTTTCGCCGTTGCTTTGATAATGCGTATATTCGCCTGATGCGGAATTAAACAATCTACATCCTTATAATTTAAACCAGCCAAGCTAACCGCCTTGCTTGCCGCCTCTTCCAACATTCGTACTGCAACCTTAAAGGTTTCGTTTCCTTTCATCTTTAAAAAATGTTGCCGTTGTTGGACAGTTTCTATGCTTGCCGGCTGTCGCGAACCACCAGCAGGAACCTCTAAAAAATCGGAAAAACTGCCATCGGCGGCTAAATAAGTAGAAATAATTCCTTTTTTTTCAGTGGTAGGCTGGAGAACAACCGCTCCTGCTCCATCGCCAAAAAGCACACAGGTATTTCTATCTTGCCAATCTGTAATTGCCGAAAGAACCTCTGCCGCAATTACTAAAATATTTTTATAAGCCCCTGAAATGATAAACTGATTTGCCACACTTAAAGCATAAATAAAACCTGTGCAAGCCGCCGCCAAATCAAAACAAGCCGCTTTCTTTGCTCCGAGCTTTTTCTGCACTAAACAAGAAGCAGACGGCAATTGCATATCAGGAGTGGTGGTAGAAACAATAATTAAATCTAAATCTTTTCCCTGCAAATTAGCGCCCTGCAGAGCCTCCTCGGCGGCGATACCGGCCAAATCACTAAGCGTCTGCCCATTTACTAAATGTCTTTCTTTAATCCCTGTGCGTTGCGCAATCCACTCATCAGAGGTATCCACCATTTTTTCTAAATCTGCGTTGGTTAGTATTTTGGGCGGAACGCACATTCCTAAGCCTGTTATACATGCAGAAAGTTTTTTGTTCATTTTAAATTTTCATTCCTGTAAACCCTAAAAAACTCAAAGAGATTAAAGAGGCAAGAATAAAAGTAATCGGCGCTCCTTTTAAGCAATTAGGAACATTAGCAAACTCTAAACGCTCACGAATAGTCGCTAATAGAAAAATTGCTAATGTAAAACCTACGCCGGCGGAAACCCCTTGGGTTAAACTCAAAACCAAACTATAAGGCACGGGTTTGGCATTAATAAAAAAATTATCGATATTCAAAACTGTTACTGCCAGAACTGCGCAATTAGTGGTGATTAAAGGAAGATAGATGCCTAAACTCTGATGGAGTTTTCGGTTTGTCTTATGGATAACCATTTCGGTTATCTGCACAAATGTAGCAATTACCAAAATAAAGGTTACTGTTCTTAAATATTCAATGTGAAAAGGAGCAAGTAAAAAACGGTAAATTAACCAGCTGATTAGAGAAGACAGCGTCATTACAAAAATTACAGCAATCCCCATGCTTAAGGAATTCCTGCTTTCTTGAGAAACACCGGCATAGGGACAGATTCCTAAACAACGGTAAAGAACAAAATTATGAATCAGTACTGCCGAAAAAATTACGGTTAAGAATTGTTTAAGCATTTCTTCAAGTTGCAAGCCGCAAGCTAATAAGCTTCAAGCCACAGGCTACAAGTTACAGGTAAAACCAAGAATTAAAACTTCATCTTAATCTTACTTGAGACTTGCAGCTTGAGACTTGCAGCTTGAAGCTTGCTTACATCAACCCCTCCGTTTCTTCAAAACCGCACATAATATTCATATTCTGCACTGCTTGCCCGGCGGCTCCTTTTACTAAATTATCAATTGCTGAAATAACAATTATTTTCTCCTTGACCATCTTCATACCCAATTGACAATAATTGCTGAATATAACATCTTTCGTTTGAGGAAGAAAATTTTTCAATATTTTCACAAAAGGCGATTGGCTATAAAAATCTTTATATAAATTAAAAATCTCCTTCTGCGAAATTTCCTTATTTAAGGAAAGATAGATCGTTGACAATATTCCTCTATCTACAGGAATTAGATGAGGAGTAAAAACTATGTCTATCCTTTCATTTGCTAATTTTGACAGTTCTTGCTCTATTTCAGGAATATGCTGATGACTATTTACTTTATAGGCTTTTATATTCGCGATTACCTCTGAAAAATGCAGATTGATGTCGGCTTTCCTGCCTGCCCCACTCACACCGGTTTTGCTATCAATTATCAAAGAATTATTTTTAACCATTCCTTGTTTAAACAAAGGGGCAAGAGCAAGAATTACACTGGTAGGATAACAACCAGGATTAGCAATTAACTCTGCCTCTTTTATTTTCTCTTTATATAACTCGGGCAAACCATAGACCGCTTTTTTCAATAATTCGGGATGGCTATGTTTTGTTTTATACCACTTTTCATAAATCTCTGCAGGCAACCGATAATCAGCGCTCAAGTCAATCACCTTTTTGCCTAATTTTAAGAATTGAGAAGCAATTTCTAAAGAAACTGTATGCGGCAGGGCTAAAAAAACCAAATCGCAGTTTTGGGCAACCTCTTCTATGTTCAAATTCCCACAGATTAAATCTACATGCACATATTGAGGAAAAAGCTGGTTAAACCTTTGCGGTTTTTCCAAAACGGCAGTCAATGAGGTCAACTCCACCTGTGAGTGTCTACTTAAAATTTTTACTAACTCGCAACCTGTATAACCGGTTGCCCCAACAATTGCCGTTTTTAGCATAATCTGTTTTTAACCTCCTTCTAAACTCGTAAAAGAAAAAAATCGCGGCAGCGAAAAATGCAAAAATTTCGGTGCAAAGGAATTTTTGCCAAAGTTCACTCAGAATTTAGGTCTAACTCTTTAAATAGCACCTCTACTATTTTCTTCTCAGCCACCTTTTCCACTATTCTCTCTTTTTTAAAAATAACCCCCTTTCCCTGCATTCCAGCAACACCAACATCAGCCTCTTTTGCTTCGCCGGGTCCATTTACCATACAACCCATTACGGCAATCTTTTTATGACAATAATTTTTGGGATCGGCTTTTTCTAATCTTTTATGAATCTCGCGAGTAATCTTTTTCAAATCTATTGAACAACGACTACAGGTAGGACAGGAAATTATCTTTGCTCTAAACTGCCTTAATTCCAAACTCTGCAAAATGTCCTGAGCAACTTCTACCTCTTTCTCGGGTT
>DAOWIN010000114.1 GCA_030640885.1 Candidatus Omnitrophota bacterium | reverse complement strand
CCGAGAATAAGAAGCTAAGAAATGAAATTATGTTGCAGGGAGCGATTATTTCCGAATTTCCTTTAGGTACGCCTCCGGAGAAGTTTAATTTCCCGATTAGAAACCGTATTATCAGCGGGTTTTCTTTAGGAACAATAGTGGTAGAAGCGGCTAAGCGGAGCGGAGCTTTGATTACAGCAAATTATGCTTTAGAACAAGGAAAAGAAATTTTTGCTGTGCCTGGTCATATTAACAGCTCGACAAGTCAAGGAACGCATCAGATTCTCAAAGAGGGAGCAAAACTTGTCGAGAATGCTGATGATATTTTAGAAGAACTTCAACCGATAATAAAAAGCCACTTAAAAAAATTAAAACAGAAACAGGCAAAGGATTCGCTCAAAATTACAGAAGACAGTTCGCACAAAGGTTTAATGCCAAGATTAAATGCTGAAGAAGAAAAAATCTATAATTTTCTTTCATCTTATGAAGCAAAATATATTGATGAAATTAGCAAAGAACTTAATTTCCCGCCTTTTCGCGTTTTGACTATTCTTTCAATGTTAGAACTGAAAAAATTAGTTAAACGCTTACCGGGGCAGAGGTTTTGCAAAGAAGGAGTAGCGTAGAATTTTTTAGGAAACTTTTTGTTTAAGGAATAAACCAATGGCAAAATTTTTAGTAGTGGTAGAATCGCCGGCTAAGGCTCATACAATCAATAGCTTTTTGGGCAAGGATTATGTTGTTACAGCATCAATGGGGCATATCAAAGATTTGCCCAAGAGTGAGATGGGCGTGGATATTGAGCAGGGTTTTAAACCGCATTATGTTACTATTTCTCGCAGTCGCAAAATAATTTCTGAATTAAAAAAAAAGGGGCAGGGGAAAGAAAAAATATTTCTTGCCCCTGACCCTGACCGCGAGGGCGAAGCGATCGCCTTCCATCTCTCCCAGATTTTTAAAAATAAGAGCATTTTTCGGGTTAATTTTAATGAAATCACTCGTGCGGCAGTCGTTAAGGCATTTGAAAATCCCGGTAGTATTGATTTGAATAAAGTCCAATCCCAACAGGGACGACGTATCTTAGACCGTATTGTTGGTTATAGTATCAGCCCGCTACTTTGGAAAAAGGTTGCTAAGGGTTTGTCTGCCGGCAGAGTACAATCCGTGGCTTTAAGATTTATTGTCGAGCGTGAAAAGGAAATAAAAGATTTTCAAGCGCGCGAGTATTGGACGGTAGAAGCGGAACTCCACAAGCCACAAGCCACAAGCCACAAGCCACAAGTTAAAGAAGAAGAAATAAAAGAGAAATTTACCGCAGAATTGAGGAAGATAGAAGACAAAAAAGTAGAGATAAAGAATGAGGAAACTGCGAATAAAATTGTCGAAAAGTTGAAAAATGAAAAGTTTATCGTTTCCAAGATAGAAAAAAGGCAAAAAAAGCGAAATCCTTATCCCCCCTTTATCACCAGTAAATTACAACAAGAGGCATTTAACAAGCTTCGTTTTTCGGTTAGCCAAACAATGCGTATTGCTCAGCAGCTTTACGAAGGAATCAAAATAGAAAAAGAAAGGGTGGGACTGATTACTTATATGCGTACTGATTCTGTGCGTTGTTCCAAGGATGCGCTTGATGAGGTTAGGAAATATATCAAAGAGGAATTTTCAGAAAAATATTTGCCCGCTGTTCCCCATAAGTATAAGAGCAAAAGTAGCGCCCAAGGAGCTCATGAGTGTATTCGTCCAACCTCGTTAGCAAGAAAACCGGAAGGGATAAAGAATTTTTTAGATGAACAACAATACAAACTTTATAAACTCATCTATAATCGATTTGTTGCCTCTCAGATGAAATCGGCTTTATTTTCAACTACTGATGTAGAAATAACCGCTGGGAAATATTTGTTTGTTGCCTCTACGCTTAAAATGCTTTTTGCCGGTTTTCTCTTGATTTATCCGACAGAGAAAGAAGAAAAGAGGTTTCCTGAATTGAATCAAAACGAGGTTTTGGAATTGTTGAAATTAGATAAAGCTCAGCATTTTACCAAACCGCCGCCGCGCTATTCCGACGCCTCTTTAGTAAAAATTTTAGAAGAAAAAGGGATCGGGCGACCAAGCACTTACGCCGCTATTATTAAAGTTCTTACACAACGCAGTTATGTGCAAAGGGAAAAGGGCTATTTTTTTCCTACAGAGTTAGGAATAGCAGTAGTGGATTTGCTTATTATCCATTTCCCCACTGTTTTAGATCCCCAATTTACTGCTAAAATGGAAGAAAATTTGGATAAGGTAGAAGAAAATGAGCAAAATTGGATAGAAATGCTCAAGGATTTTTACCAGCCCTTTTCGGAGGATTTGAATAAGGCAAAAGAGAATATGCGCGAGGTTAAAAAAGATGTTATTGTTACTGATGAAACCTGTGAAAAATGCGGCAGCCCAATGGTGATAAAATGGGGGAGAAAAGGAAAATTTTTGGCTTGCTCCGGATTCCCCGCTTGTAAAAATACCCGTTCGATTTCTACAGGGATTAAATGTCCACAGGAAGGCTGTAATGGAGAATTGATAGAAAGACATTCTAAACGCGGTGTCTTTTATGGCTGTTCCAATTATCCTGAGTGTAAGTATACGGCGAGGGAATTGCCAAAGGAAAATTAAGAAGAAACTTGTAGAAATTGGAAGAATTTCAAAGTAGAACTTCATAGAAATTAGTAGAAATTTATAGTATAAGGAATTTCAATAAATTTCGTGAGCGAAGCGAACAAGTTTCGCCCCGACGATATGTCGGGGCGAATTTCTATTAGTTTCGCGAGCGTAGCGAGTGAGGAAGAAATGGTTTGGCAAATTATGAAATTTTTGACCTATTTGGAGGCGGAAAAAAATGTCTCGCCGCATACCTTAAAGAATTACCATATTGATTTAAGAGAATTTGATAAATTTTTAGGCGGGAAGTATCCTATTCTTTCAATTACTCCTTTTGTAATTCGTGAGTGGGTTATCTCTTTGAGTAAAAAAGATTATTCTAAAGCCACAATTGCCCGTAAATTAGCTTGCTTGCGTTCTTTTTTTAAATATATGAGACAACTCAAAGAGTGCAATCTAAATCCTATGGCTGGAATTTACAGTCCCAAACGAGAAAAAAAGCTGCCCACATTTTTGAGTGTAGAGGAGGTATTACAATTTCTTAATGCTCCTCTTAAAGAAGAAGATAAGCTAATTAGTTTGCGAGATTACACAATATTAATGCTGCTTTATGTCAGCGGGATAAGGGTAAGCGAACTTGTGGATTTAGAACAAGAGGATGTTGACCTTTTGTGGTCGCGTATGGAGATTAAAAAGGGAAAGGGGATGCGCGGGCGTTTCACACCCATCAACCACAAAACTAGTCAGGCAATTAAAAATTATCTGATAGAAAGGAAATCAAAAGAGAAAAGAATATTTTTAAGTAAAAATGGCAAGCCTTTGTCTGTTCGGGATATCCAACGAATTGTTGATAAATATATCCAAAAAGTAGGAATTCAAAAAAAGATTTCACCGCATAGCTTAAGACATTCATTTGCTACCCATCTTTTAGACAGAGGAGCAGATTTGAAAGATGTGCAGGAGTTATTAGGGCACAGGAGCATTGCTACCACTCAGATTTATACCCATATCAGCACAGCAAAAATGAAAGAGGAGTATAATAAGACACATCTTTTCGACGTAACGCTGCAACCTGATACAGCAATAGCAAAAATGAGGGAAGAGTATGATAAAGCGCATCCGAGAGCATAAAATAGGCGCTTCGCGCCCCATGCTTCAGACTTTTTATTTTTTTTAACTTGTAACCTGCAGCTTGTAACCTGCAGCCTGTTTATGGCTTTTTTCTCCACATTCAGATTTAGCGCTCTGGCAATTGCCGAGATATTTTTAATCGGTTTTTGTGGGTTTGCTTTGGCAAAAAAGGGAATTATTTCAAGCGAAGGTTTGAAAGTGCTAAGCAGGTTGCTTATTGAATTGACCCTGCCAGCTTTAATTTTTTGTCGGTTACTGCGTGGTTTCAATTTTCAGCTCTTTCCAAATTGGTGGTTCTTTCCTATTGTTAGTTTTGGACTAACCTTGCTCGGTTTAGCTATCGGTTATTTTTTTCTAAAAGCAGATAAATCCTTGTTGCAAAAGAATGAATTTTTGTCTCTAAACGCCTTTCAAAATTCAGGTTATCTCCCTCTTGCTTTAACCGCCGCTATTCTTCCTTCCTCTGAGGCAAATCAGATGTTTATCTATATTTTTCTTTTTTTATTGGGTTTTAATGCTCTCATTTGGTCGTTTGGAATACATTTGCTTTCTAATCACAAGGAAAAAAGATTTGAATTTGCTAGTTTATTCAGTCCTCCGCTTCTAGCAACTTTAGCCGCCCTTTTGATTATTTTTTTAAAAATACAGAGTTTTGTTCCTCAAATAATCTTAAGACCCTTGGCGATGCTCGGTAATTGTACTATTCCTTTAGGGCTGTTGGTAGTCGGTGGGAGTTTAGCATTTGTTTTCACAAAGAGTAAAATAAGAAAGAGGGCGCTGATAAATTTAGGATTAGCAAAGCTAATTATTCTGCCAATATTGGTTTTTCTTTTGGTTATTTGGATAAAACCGCCTCGTTTAATTGGATTTTTAATATTGATGCAGGCGGCGATGCCTTCGGCAACATCTTTGTCAATAATTGCCAAACGCTATAGCGCAGATTGCGATTTTATTAATCAATCTATCCTTTGGACACATTTAGCAAGTTTAATAACTATTCCTTTGTTTTTGAGTTTGTTTAGGTGGTGGGTAGGGTGAGGTGCAAAGGAATTTTTGCCAAAGTTGAGAAAGGTTTAGTCTTTTAGAAAAAAAAGGAGGGTATTGTGCTGAATGCCAAGCTAAAAGTTGGATTAGGTTTGTTAGTAATCAACATTGTTTTGACTGGTAATTGCTTTGTTTTGAATTTAAGTGCTCAAGAAGAGGTAGGAAAACCATCTATTGAAGTGGACCTGAAATCCTGTTCCGTAAATAATGATTGTATTAAAATTAAGGCAAATCCTTGCAAAACCAAATCAGAGAGAAAATACATTCCATGTAAAGCATTCGCAATTAACAAAGCATATAAAGATTATTGGAATAATTTGCTAGTTGAGTGCGAAAGTAAAGGAGTTAAGTGTGAAGAT
>DAOWIN010000017.1 GCA_030640885.1 Candidatus Omnitrophota bacterium | reverse complement strand
GCTCGGATGGATTTTCCAACAGGAAAACCAGCTTATCAGGTTTATTGTTTAGTTGGTGATGGCGGGCAACAAGAAGGACAAATGTGGGAATCGGTAATGTTTGCTGCAAAACATAAGTTGGATAATTTAACTTATATAATGGACAGAAACAATATCCAGATAGATGGCTATACTGAAAATGTTATGCCCTTAGAGCCGCTTAAAGATAAATACGAAGCCTTTAACTGGCATGTGATTGAGGTAGATGGACATAATATAGAAGCAATTGTTGATGCTATTAATGAGGCTAAGGCAGTTTTTGGAAGGCCGGTGATGATAATTTGTCATACTATTCCCGGCAAGGGAGTTGATTTTATTGAGTGGGAATTTTCTTGGCACGGTAAAGTTCCAAAACCCGAGGAGGCTCAAAAAGCCCTTCATCAATTGAGGACATTGGGAGGGAAAATTAAATCTGAAGCAGAATAATTAGCTTTTTAGCTTGTAGCTTGTAGCATTTTAGTCCGTCAGTTGGCGGATCCTAAGAAGCTAAGAAGCTAATTTCTAAAAAGCTTAAACTATGATTAACTCAAAAGCTTTTCTTATAAAAAACCTATTATCAAAGAACATAAAGGCCGTGCCTACCCGTAACGGTTATGGTGAGGGCTTGATTGAAGCAGGGAAAAAAGATAAAAACGTGGTGGTTCTTTGTGCCGATATAACTGATTCTACCCGAAGCGGCATGTTTCAAAAAGTTTTTCCAGAGCGATTTATTGAAACCGGAATTGCTGAACAAAATATGATGGGCTTAGCAGGCGGGCTGGCCCTTGCTGGAAAAATTCCTTTTGTTTCTACTTATGCAGTTTTTTGTCCGGGAAATAACTGGAGTCAGATAAGAGTTTGCGTTGGTCAGAATGATGCTAATGTAAAAATAACCGGCGCTCATGCAGGAGTTTCAGTTGGGCCCGATGGAATGAGTCATCAGGCGCTTGAGGATATTGCCATTACTCGCTGTTTGCCAGGCATGATAGTTTTAGCTCCGTGTGATTCTATTGAAACTAAAAAAGCTACTTTAGCAGCAGCTAAATATAAAGGGCCGGTTTATTTGCGTTTTGCCCGCGAGGCAACTCCGGTTTTTACAACTGAAGATACACCGTTTGCTATTGGAAAAGCCGAGGTATTTAGAGAAGGTAAGGATGTAACCATTATTGCCTGCGGTCCATTGGTTTACAATTCTTTAGCTGCAGCTGAAAAATTATCCAAGAAGGGGATTGATGTTGGGGTGATTAATAATCATACGATTAAGCCGATGGATGAAAAGACAATTATAAGGGCTGCTAAAGAAACCAAAGCAATTGTGACAGTGGAAGAACATCAAGTAATGGGAGGTATGGGTTCGGCAGTGGCTGAAGTTTTGGCTAAAAATTGTCCAGTGCCAATTGAAATGGTCGGAATGCAGGATTCTTGGGGAGAATCCGGAGAGCCGGAGGAATTAATAGAGCATTTTGGATTAGGAGTGAATGGGATTGTGAAAGCAGTGGAGAAAGTCGTTAAAAGGAAATGATTAATTTAATTTAAGCATTATGAGCTTTAAGGAAATTTTTAGACTAACCCAGGGCAAGATTATTTTAGCAGTTATTATATCCTTTCTTGCAGTTTATTTTGGTATATTTATGGTCAAACTGACAGCCGAAATAGATAGAGGTATAGAAGTCAGTGAATTGAAATTTAAAGCGGTTCAGGTCACAGAAATAATCCTTGCTCTTCCAGTTTATTTAATTACAGGATATACAATCTCCATATTTTTTTCAGGACAGATTAGCAGCTATCTCTCGCTTGGAGATATACTGTTTATATTTGTACTATTTTTCCTATTGGTATTCTATTGGTATTTTCTTTCTTGTTTGATAGTTCTTTTTTGCGAGAGATTAAAAATAAGATTGAAACAAAAGACTTCTCGCTCGTCTCGAGATCCATACGATTATTAAATTTTTAATCCATGTACGATATTGTTACAATTGGTTCAGCAACCAGGGATGTGTTTTTGAGATCCAAGCACTTTCAAGTTATTAAAAGCCCCAAGTTTTTTACTGGTAAAGCCCAGTGTTTTACTTTGGGTACAAAAATTCCAATTGAGGATATAGATTTTACTACTGGCGGCAGCGGGACCAATGTTGCTGTTACTTTTGCCAGGCAGGGATTTAAAGGGGCCTCTATTGTCAGATTGGGAGATGATTTAGGAGGCGGAGCTGTAATTAATGAATTAAAAAAAGAAAAAATTGATACCAAATTTATTCAAATAGATAAAAGAAATCATACTGCTTATTCAGTAATTTTAATCGTCCCCAGCGGCGAGAGAACAATTTTAGTTTTTCGAGGAGCGGGCAAGAAATTGAGCAATAAAGAAATAAATTGGTCTAAGGTAAAAGCCAACTGGATTTATTTGGCTTCGTTGGGTGGAAACTTAAACTTTGTTAAGAAGGCAGTAGAAATTAAGAAATCCCCCCTTGCCAGAGGCAAAGGCAAAAAAACAAAATTAGCCTGGAATCCCGGTGGAGCTGATTTGCGGCTAGGCCTTGAAAAGCTTAGACCTTATCTTAAATTCATTGATGTTTTTAGCTGCAATCAAGAAGAAGCAGCCAAGCTTCTAAATATTTCTTATAAAAAAGAGAGGCAGATTTTTAAGAAATTTGATGAAGTCATTGAAGGAATTGCAATGATGACTAAAGGGCCGAGAGGGGTCTCGGTCTCTGATGGCAAATATTTGTATAAAGCCGGAGTTTTTAAAGAGCAAAAGATAACTGATAGAACCGGAGCCGGTGATGCATTCGGAGCTGGCTTCGTTGCTGGGTTTATACAGACCAATAGAATTGAAGATGCTATTCGTCTGGGAACTGCTAATGCCACTTCAGTAGTTGAACATATTGGAGCTAAGCAGGGGATATTAACCAGGAATCAGTTTTTCAAAGAATCACGCTGGAAGAAGTTTCAAATTGTTAAACATAAATTATAATTTAAATTCCTAATTCCTAATTCCTAATTCCTAATCAAATGACTGCACAAGAAAAATTAGCAAAAATTTTACGAACTTCGCCTGAGGTGATTTTGGATATGGAGAAAAAAATGGAAAAAGCCATTGGGAAGAAAGGCGTGGTTGAAGCGATTATGAAAGAAGATGAAGAAATTGTTAAAAAGAGACTAGAAAGATTGGGTCTAAAAAAAACTTCTTCAGCTGAGGAAGTTTACTCTGCTTTAATAGAGAAGGCAAAATTTAATGATCAGGCGCTTTTTACACATTTTCAAGAGCCGGAATTCACTACTGCTGTTGGTTGTAAAACATTGATTAATGCTACTAAAGAATTGACCGGTAAATTGCCGGGATTTTATTTAAAGAAAGAAAAAGCCGAAGAGCTGCTTAGATTAAATTCACCCAAGAACATTATGGCCGCATTGGGTTACGGGACAGATGTTGAGAAAATGTTAGCTAAAGAAGATTCTTTTGAAATTTTTTGTGCTTTAAGATTTGTTGAGAGCGAGAGCTGGCTCAATGAAGTATTTTTTAAGCCTTATAAAGACTTGAAAAAAGAAGACTTTGAAGACAGAGAGATAGAGGTAAGAGTTTTACCGGAAAGATGGTTGGGGATTGGTCGGAAATTTTTAGGCAAAAAGCTTCATCATATGAGTCATTTAAAAGAATTGGGGATAGTTTTTATAATTCCAGTAGAAGACTACGGAGTCGGAGAAACTCTTTATCTTTTCTTTATGACTCTGCATTATTTATATGAAACAGACTGGCATTCAAAACTTTTTAAAATGTATAGCTCTTATAAGGATTTTGCTTTGAAAATGAGTTCTGCTCTGAAAGTTGAGGTAAGCAGTTTTCCCTTACCAAACCAAGGAAAAGCCAGCTGGCGGATTGTAGCTAGATATTTAGCCAAGAAAGATCCCAATGATCCTCGTCTTTTTGAACCCCACATATCTCCGGAAGCCTGGCATTATACTCAAGTTAGTTTGGCAATTCAACAATTCGCTTCTCGTTTTAGTGATTTAGAATTAGATTTCTGGCAGGGATTAGATGG
>DAOWIN010000003.1 GCA_030640885.1 Candidatus Omnitrophota bacterium | reverse complement strand
TTTCGTCTAAATTATTCAGGGCAATGGTTAGCCCCTCCAAAATATGGGCGCGTTTCTCGGCTTTATTCAATTCAAATCTGGTGCGCCGTTCGATAACATCCTCGCGGTGCTCAATAAAGTAATTAAGCACTTGTTTTAGATTTAAAACTACAGGCCTATTTCTCACCAGGGCAAGCATAATTATGCCGAATGTGGAACGCAGCTGCGTTCGTTTATAAAGGTGGTTTAAAACAACCTGGCTATTCGCATCCTTTTTTAATTGAATAACAATACGCATCCCCTCGCGGTCTGATTCATCGCGCACATCACTAATCCCCTCAATCTTCTTTGTTTGCACAAGTGCAGCAATAGTCTTAATAAGCTCGGCTTTATTCACTTGATAAGGAATTTCGCTAACAATAATCGCCTCTCTATTTTTGTCTTTCTCAATGTATGCCCGCCCTTGTATTTTTATTATTCCTCTGCCCGTAGTGTATGCATTTTTAATTCCTTCTCTACCGCAGATAATGCCAGCAGTGGGAAAATCAGGACCCTTTACTTTTGTCATCAGTTTCTTTATAGAAACCTCCGGCTCGTCTAAAAGTAAATTAATTGCTCCAATAACCTCGTCTAAATTATGAGAAGGAATATTGGTTGCCATTCCTACGGCAATCCCCGAAGAACCATTGATCAATAAATTGGGAACACGAGCAGGGAGAACAGAAGGCTCGGTAAGGCTATCGTCAAAATTAGGAACAAAATCAACTGTATCTTTATCAATATCTAAAAGGAGCTGAGCAGTAATTCTTTGCATCTTTGTTTCTGTATAACGCATTGCGGCCGGAGCGTCACCGTCAACCGATCCAAAATTGCCTTGCCCGTCAATCAAAGGGTATCTCAGAGAAAAATCCTGCACCATTCTCACCAAAGAATCATAAACAGCTACATCACCGTGGGGGTGGAATTTTCCCAAGACTTCACCGACCACGCGGGCGCATTTTTTATAGGACTTATTGTAATCCAAACCTAACTCCTGCATTGCGTAAAGAATGCGGCGATGCACCGGCTTCAAACCATCACGCACATCGGGAAGCGCCCTCCCTACGATTACACTCATTGAGTAATCAAGATAAGACTTCTTCATCTCATCTTCTACGCAAACTGGAACTATCTTTTCTTTTTGGGTGTACACTTCCTTCCTCCTCACTCACTTTGTTCGCTCGTCAGAAAACAGTCTACAGAAAACAGATAACAGATAACAGATAACAGATAAGAAAAGTAGGAAAAATTAGTCTATTCTGCCCTCTGTTCTCTGTTAACTGTCAACTGATATTTAAACATCCAAATTCCTCACTTCCAAAGCATTCTCTTCAATAAATTTTCGCCGTGGCTCAACAGCATCACCCATTAGCATCGTAAAAATCCTATCGACCTCTACGGCATCCTCCAAAACTACTTTTAAAATTGTGCGATTATCCGGATTCATTGTTGTTTCCCATAGTTGTTCCGGGTTCATTTCTCCTAACCCTTTGTATCTTTGGACAGCGATACCCTCTTTGGCCTGCTCCTGAATGAAACTTCTTAATTCTTTTAGATTTAGAATCTCCTTGCCGTCTGCGCCGAGACTTTTAACACTGCGTGCCTTCGAGGATGAAGATTTTCCTGAGGCAGGTTCTGTTTTAGAGGCAAGAATTTTTAAAATGGGCTTCTGTGAAAAATAATCGCTTACACTCAATCCCAAATCCTTCAACTGCTTAAAATCCTTAGTCAATTCTTTCTCTTCTCTTAATTCTATTGCCTCTTCGCTAATCGCATCTTCGGAAAAGAAAAATTTGTCCTCTCCGTTTATCTTTACCCAATAAAGCGGCAGTTTTCCCTTTTCCAAAAAACACATAGCGTATTTTTCAAAATTCACTCCTCTTTTTTTCAAATAAAGTGAAAATTCTTCAATGCGGCGGACAATCTCTATTATTTTCTTAATCTCTTCGGGGCGATATTTATAATCATCTGACAAGCGTAATAAACTAATGTCGGCTGAAACACCGATGTTTAAAAAGAATTTTTCTTTTTCTTCCTCGCTTTGAATATATTCTTCCCTTTTGCCCTTTGCGATTTTATACAAAGGCGGTTGAGCAACATAAATGTGTCCGCCTTCAACTAATTGACGCATCTCGCGATAAAAAAAGGTTAAAAGCAGGGTGCGAATATGCGCTCCATCAACATCGGAATCAGTCATAATAATTATCTTGCTATATCTCAATTTAGCAATGTTAAAATCCTCTCTGATGCCAGCGCCAATAGCCATTGCCATTGTTTTTATCTCTTCGTTACTCAAAACCTTATCTATTCTTGCCTTTTCTACATTCAATATCTTTCCCCTTAAAGGCAGTATTGCTTGAAAACGACGGTCGCGCCCCTGTTTGGCACTTCCACCGGCTGAATCGCCTTCGACAAGGTACAATTCGCAAAGCGATGGGTCTCTTTCTGAGCAATCAGCTAATTTTCCGGGCAAAAGCCCTCCATCCAGCACCCCTTTACGGCGGGTAAGCTCTCTTGCTTGACGGGCAGCTTCGCGGGCGCGGGCAGCCATAACCCCTTTCTCAATAATCTTACGAGCGAGTGGAGGATTTTCTTCTAAAAAGGTCTTTAAGCAATCGTTGACTATTGATTCTACAATCCCTTGAATCTCACTATTACCTAACTTTGTTTTTGTCTGTCCTTCAAACTGAGGATTGGGTAAATGAATGCTAATTACTGCAGTAAGTCCCTCGCGAACATCATCACCCGAAAGATTGTTAATTTTTTTCAGCAAGTCTTTATCCTTGCAATATTGGTTGATTGTGCGCGTGAGGGCGGAACGAAACCCGCTTAAATGCGTTCCCCCTTCAATTGTGTTGATATTATTAGCAAAGCTGAATACATTTTCGCTGTAGCTGTCATTAAACTGCATTGCTACTTCTGCGCCAATACCATCCTGCTCCTTTTCGAAATAGATAACCTTCTTATGCAAAGGATTTTTGTTTGTGTTTAAATATTCAACAAAGGAAATAATCCCCCCTTTGTAACTGAATATATGCTCCTTGCCGGTTTTTTCTTCGCTAATAGCAATCTTCAAACCCTTATTTAAAAAGGCTAATTCCCTTAATCTTTGTGAAAGAGCATCAAAAGAAAAATCGGTTTGTTCAAAAATTTTGCCGTCGGGCTTAAAGGTTACTATTGTGCCGCTATCTTTGGATTTACCAATAACCTTCAAGGAAGTAACTGCTGCCCCTCTTTCATATCGCTGTTTAAATAATTTTGCTTCTCTTTTAACCTCTACCTCTAACCATTCGCTTAGAGCATTCACTACTGAAACACCTACACCGTGCAGTCCTCCGCTAACCTTGTAGGTGCGGTGGTCAAACTTCCCGCCGGCGTGCAGAGTAGTCATTACTACCTCTACAGCGGGCTTTTTTTGGGTTTTGTGTCTATCTACAGGAATACCCCGTCCATTATCGGCAACACTAACACTTCCGTCAGCATTGAGAACAACATTAATCTCACTGCAAAAACCAGCCATTGCTTCATCAATACTATTATCTACTACCTCTTGAACTAAATGATGCAAACCAGCGGTAGAGGTATCGCCAATATACATTGCTGGCCGTTTTCGGACCGCCTCTATCCCTTCCAAAACCTGAATGTTTGTAGCGTTGTATTTTTCTGCCATAATTTTATTAGATATTCGCCTTTGGGTGGATATCTCCTATTCTAAATTTTATTTTTACAGAAAAGTTATCTCCTAACGCCTCTTCTATTTTATTCTTCCACTCTTCTTTGTTAAAGTTTAGATTATACAACCATGGCGAACTATCCACGGCAACTATCAATTCAATCCTTTTTTTATCGCTTTTTACCCCGTTAAATTGCTTGTCTTTCAGACGGCTACCCCGTTTGCGACGAGGGCTTTTAACAGAACGGACTTCTTTTAATTCACTATGCTCTTGGGCTATCGGCGGAACAACCCTTTTCCAGATCTCCCTAATATCATCCCTTTCCTCACCCTTCATCTGCCCAATAACTTCACTGATTAGATCCTTAAAAAGTTGCGGCTGCATTATAAATTTCTTCAGTATTTCTCTACAATTTGCTTAACAATTTTTTTATTTCTTTTTGAGTATTTATGTTTTAAACTGTTCCTTCACTTTTTGGCGAGTGAAATAATAAAACCTGCAACCTGTATCTTTTCTTTTCTTGCTTGCAACCTGAAGCTTGCAACTTGCAACTTGTATCCTAATCTATCTGCATTGGCATCAAAACGCAGGTGAAATTTTCTGCCTTAAATACACCTGGTTTTTCGCTTTCTTGCAAACCCAATGTTAATTTCTCAAAAGGGACACTGCGGAACATATCTAATAAATAATGCGGATTAAAACCAATGGCAATTCCTTCTCCTTGATATTCTACCTCAATTTCCTCCTTTGCTTCGCCCAAATCTGGAGTTTCACTGCTAATAAGCGCCTTATTTTTGGAAAGAGTGAATTTCATCAAAGAAGATGTGGGAGAGGTTAATAAACTAACGCGTCGGGTAGCCGAGAAAATTTCTTCTTTGTCTAAATGGACAATCTTATTGTTTTCAGAAGGAATAACCTGTTCATAATCCGGAAATTCCCCTTCAATCAAACGCGAAATTACTGTTGTTTCATCAACAACAAAGGCAATCTGTTTTTCAACCAAATAAATCTGCACTTCCCCTTCTTCTTTTAATAATCTATTTAACTCTCTAACTGCTTTTATAGGCAAAATCACCCCTTTTCCCCATAGATTTCCTTCTGCTTTCAAAACTTCCTTCTCAGCTAAAGCAAGCCTTCTACCGTCAGTAGCTACCAATTTTAACTTGCCGTCTTTAAGGATAAACAGAATTCCATTAAGCACATAACGGCTTTCCTCGTTAGAAGCCGCAAAAGCTGTCATTGTAAGTAAAGTCTTAAGGTCATTTTGGGAAAGAACGAGCATCTCCTTATTTTCAGGAGAAAAAGCAGGCAGTTGAGGAAAATCATCCGCGGCTAATCCCATTATCCGATAAAATACTTTGCCCGCTTCTACCTGAATAACATTGTTTTTCTTTACAGAAATGTTTATCTCCTCATCGGGCAACTCGCGCGCAATATCGCTAATTTTCTTTGCCGGAATAGTAACTGAACCTGTTTCTTCAATTGTCGCTCCTTGTATTGAAGCCGAAATCCCCATCTCCAAGTCGGTCCCGCTGAATTTTATCTTTCCATCCTCGGCTTCAAGTAAAATATTGGAAAGAATGGGCAGGGTCGCCCGCGGGTTGATTACATTGCTCACCTTCTGAATCCCCTCTCTTAACAAACCTCTCTTACACTTAATTTTCATATTATACCTCCTTTCCTTTCTCCCGCCTTAGGCGGGAGAGCCTGCGAGAGTGAGTGAAACGAATGGAGCAGGATAAGGTTCTTTTTTCTCCATATCTTCTCTTTTTCTTCACTTATAACTGGCAAGCGGTTACTTTCTCTTCTATTTAACATAGAATGTTTTCAAAAATTAAAAATCCTACCGGCATTCGTCTATCTTCGAAATATTAGTTTTTTCATTTTTTTACCCATTAGACCAATACCTCTACTTCACGCATACTTACAGTAAGCGGCATACCCTTTTCAGCACGAACCTTAAGACACTGCTTTATTGCGTCCTTAATATTTTCCACGGCTTCCTGATTGGTCTTGCCTTGACTCACACACCCCGGAATAGATGGACATTCTGTCACAAACACACCATCTTCATCCCGTTCAATTGTTACAATAAATTTCATTCTCTTCCCCCATATTTGTTCTCTTTAAAAAATATAATCTGCCTTATCTTATTCTATGTTTATCCTATCAACTACAACATTAAATACTTTCTCTTCTCCTTCAGCAATATTCACTGGAAATTCCTTATATTTGGGGAAACCTTTCTTACCGAGTGAACAAAACTCTACTGTATAATCTCCTGGCCTTAAATTTTCAATACAGTAGTAGCCATTATCGTCTGTATGATCGCTATCGGAAAAAGGGTCAATACTAATTTGCACTTTAGGTATTGGCAATCCTTTGCTATCTTTTACGAAACCTTTAAGTTTTGCCTTTCCTCTGGGGTAAATCCATAGAGTATCATTATCTTTATGTCCGGCTTCATCGATTGCAAAAATGTTGATAATAAATCTATCATCTAATTTTGTAAATGTGATATTAGCATAAAATGCGGCCTCTTCTCCACCAATTAACTTATCAATATACCATTCTGTTTTTGGAGCAGTTATACCTTCGGGTAAGATTATTTTTGCGGAAATATTATTGCTTTCTAAATCACCAATATTTCTTACTGTAAAATTTATTGCAGTGAGTTCTCCTACCTGCCCATAGTAGTTAATGATGTTTTTGGTTTCTATGTGGAGTTCTGGTAAGGCAAGGGTTCTAATCTGAGAGCTATCAGTAATCCATACCATATCTTTATCGTTTCTCCCAAAAACTTGAACGCCGATATAGTTAAAACCTGATTCGGTAGGTTTCAATTTCCATTTGAATATTTTGGTTTCTTTTGGATTAAACCTGACATAAATTTTGGGTTCTCCTTCTAACAGCTCAAAAGTATCATCAAAAAAATCCAAAGATAAAGCAAGAGAAATTGGCTGAAGAAAAGGATTGGTTATCTTTTCAGCTAAAGTAAACTTTCTCCCTTCAATAATTTTATCCGGATAACTAAATTCTGAAAAATTTATTTTGGATGCTTCTTTTAGATAAAACACCCTAAATGTTTTATCTATCGTTTTTGGAGCCCTTGACTTCATCTCTGGCATTTTTACTGTCTCATTTCCAAAACGGCCAGAAGCAATAATTTCTTTCTTCTTTCCTTTAGATTCCTTCAACAACTTCTCCAATAAAGATTTATCCCCAATTACAGGTATCCTTTGTTCAAAACCACACGCCCACCCAGCAGGCCTCCAACTCCACTCCAAGAAGGATATTCTCCCCACAAAATTGATTTCATTATTCTCTTTTGATATCTCCCGTTCATAAAAATCTTCAAAAGAAACATACGCAGAATTTCCTGATGCTAATTTTATACTACAAAAAATGCCTATAAGCATCAAGGTTCCAATAAAAATTCTTTGCCCTTTAGAAAATTTTTGTTCTCTGCGCACCCTCACTTCTTTTTTAATTGCCTTCTCAAAATCTTCTATTAAGGGATTATCTGATATACTCGACATATTTCAAAGCCTCCTTTCTAAATTTTTCGGAAACCTGTTTGAAATCAACAAGGTCAAATTTATAGAGTGTGGGCAAATTATCTAATTCTTCTTCTATTTCCAATTTTATCTGCACGGGCATTTTTTCTGGTCCTTCTATCCCAATATCAATATCTGAACGACTACTATTATCTTTTTTTACTCTTGAACCAAAAAAGAAAACCTTATAAGAACTTAAATCTAAGTATTCATTCGCAATCTCTGCAATCTGTTTTTTTAATTTTTCTTCGGAATAAAATTCAATTTTCATCTTTTAAGTGAACTTTGGCAAAAACCCTGGAATTTACGTCTTTTTATTTTTCTATACGCTATACCCGCCCGCCTGCTCACTCACGAAAGTGAGGGCGGGCAGGCCTGCTCTCGACCAACGAGAGAGCGGGCAGGCGCTAACCGCTATACGCTATTATTAGCGTTAATAAAAGATCAGGGAGCGAAAAATGCAAAAATTCCCTTTACTCATGTCCTTTTGGGAAATTGCCAAAGTTTAATTTTAATCTATCCCTTCCACCACCTCTTTAACCAAATCGTTCTTCCCCAACGGCATCAAATGCACACCTTGGCAAAGAGGTTTTATCTGTTTAATTAGTTCCGAGGCAATATTTACTGTTTCCCTTTCCTTATCCGCCGCCTTTTCTATTCTTTGCATAATTTCCTGAGGAATAGAAATCCCGGCTATATTCTTATTTAGATAATTAGCAGTCTTTTCATTTTTCAAAAAGATAATTCCGCCCAAAACCGGAACATTAAATTTCTCTACCTTTTTCATAAATTCGGCAAACTTAGCAATATCAAATATGGGTTGGGTTTGAAAAAATTTCGCTCCGGCTTTAACCTTTTTTTCCATCTTGTTAATCTGAAAATCAAGGTTTGCCGCATTGGGGTCAACAGCCGCTCCGCAGAAAAACTTTGGAGAACCTTTTAACTCTTTACCAGCCAAATCACAGCCCTTTTCCATTTTGTCTATCATTTCTAAAATCTCTATGGAATTCAAATCAAATACTGGTTTTGCTGAAGGTTGATCGCCGTAGCTTGGCGGATCGCCGCTTAGAACCAAAACATTCTCAATTCCCAAAACAGAAGTGGCTAAAATATCCGATTGCAAAGCCAATCGATTACGGTGGCTGGCGGTTATTTGAAAAATTGGCTCACCGCCCTTTTGTTTAATTAGATAGGATAGGCATAAAGAGCTTAATCGCATTACCCCGCCAGCCATATCAGTAACATTGATTGCATCTACTTTATCCTTTAAAAAATTAGCAGATTCTAACGCCGAATGGACATTTGTTCCCTTAGGCGGAGTAATTTCGCTGGTAATTAAAAACTTTCCTTTGTTTAATTTCTCTTGAAAATTCATTAACTGAACGTAGGGTTGCAATGCAACCCTACGCTATAAAGAAATCCTTCATCGTCCCCCAACCATTCACTTATTCCCTAAAATCCGAAAAAGCGATGTTCCGCACTTGGGACATTTCCCTTTCATCGCCTTTCTGCCATTCTTCATCGTCACTTCCTGCGCCTCTTTCATCTCCCTCTTTGCCTTACATTTCACACAGTATGCTTCCATTTTTCACCTCCTTTCCTTCCTCGCCGCAGGCGAGAGTCGAAGACGCCAAAGGCGGCTGAGGATAATCTCTTGTTTATTCTTCCCTTTCATTGCTCCGATTCCAACAACACTCTTCTTAAATAACATTCATTAACCGCCCCAAAATTTTCGGCTTTATCAGGATCGTTCATTAAAGAAACAAGGCTGGAACGAATATAGTTTCTGTTTCCACAACAGCCGCGGATATAATCCGCCTTGCCTCTTTTTACTAAATCACCCCACCATTCTTCTGCTTCTTCTATATTGGTAGCACAATTAGGCTTGCCGGGCGGGCAAAGTTGCTCACAACGCGTACACTCATCTCTTAATCCTAAAGAATGGCCGAGCTCATGCAAAAATCCTTTATTAAAACTGTTTATACTTTTGTATCTCCTTTTGCCTAAAATGAGCAAAGATGTTTTATCTATTGAAGAAATCTGGGCGCAGGAAACCGAACCTTCTGCGTCAATAATAATTAATTTATATTTAGATTTAAGACGGGTTGAAACATCATCTAAAAAATTCTTACTAACCTTAATTGGCGGAAAACCTTGTTTTTGTTTAAAGATTAAATCCTCTTCTTTATCAGAAAGATTAATATAATAAAACCCTATTTTACTATAAAATTCATCAAAGGGCTTGGTGTTTTTAATCTTTGCATAAAATCTTTCTATATCTCTCAAAAAAAGCTTGTTGCTCACATAATTCAAGGGGCAGAATACAAAGTTAAGAACATTGGCTGTTTGCTCGGGAAATTGCCCTGCATAAGACTCTACAGTGTAAGCAAAACAAGTAGAAGTAAAACAAAAAAAATAGAAAGCAAAGATAAATAAACGCAGAAATTTCACTGTTTTTTAGGTTTAAAAATAAAGTCAATCCTTACAGCACCAGCGTTCACAGTAACCGACGGCATACATATCGCCACCCCAAGTGCCCACGCCTGTTCCTGCGCACCCTATTCCATAATCTGTCCAGTCACCGCTGATAGGACAGGACGGAGGAGTGCAGCTGTCAATAGCAACAGAAGTGTCACTTCGCCCAGTAGCAAAACATTTCAGCGAAATACAAATAGCCCCGCCCCCACTCGGCTGCTGCACCCAATACACCGTATCTTTAGGAGTCCCAAAATCATCAGCGAATTGATGGTTGTCATCTTCATCTTTAAAAAAGATCATATGACCTTTATCTGTTCCATCATTATCAATAGTTATTGGATTACCCAGAACATTGGAAGCATTTACATCCGCTTCCCCGCATCCACCTACATTTATCGGCTCTCCCCCAATACATACCATCAACCCCGCCGCTCCCCACTTCTCAGACTGGCTGCCCACTGGGGTTATGATTGTGCGTATTCTTATTTGGTCGGCGAATGCAAGGTCACCAGTCACCAGCAAAGAAAAAGAAAAGAAAAGAACAAAAGAAAAAAAGACTTGTCTTATCTTTTTGCTTGTAACCTTGTGACTTTGTGACTTTGTAACCTTCATTTTACGCCTCCTTTCCTTTCTCCCGCCTAAGGCGGGAGAGCCTGCGAGAGTGAGTGAAACGAATGGAGCAGGATAAAGGTCTTTCTTCTCCATTCTTTTCTTTTTCTTAACTTCCTTTTTCGCCTACTGCCATCTGTCTTCTTACTTCTTCCCCTATCTCATCCAATCCAAACGGCTGTTTTTTTAGCTTATCGCAAATATTTTTTAACTGCTGCACTGTTCCCATTAAAAGGCAATCTGTTTGTTTAATCTTTCCGCTAATCACTTCTCTGTGCACTGCCGCCTCTGCCCCCAAAGAAAGCGCCTCCTGTTTTAGAATATTTGCCGCTTCTCTCTTAATCTTTTCTAATTTAATTACCCTGAACAAAGCCTTTGGCGCCATAATTTCAACACCTTCTTTGCCTACGCCAATTTTCCCTAATTCTTTTCTAATTTCCTTTGGATTATTCAAAGAAACAACGGAAATTTTCATGTTCATGTTCAGGTTACAGGTTACAGGCTTCAAGTTTTTTTATTTTTGGCTTGGAGCTTGGAGCTTGGAGCTTGTGGCTTGGAGTCCCACAATCTTCCTCACTTCTGGACCTTTGAGCACCTCTTTTTCTAACAAAGTAGAAGCAAGCAATTCCAATTTCTCGCAATATTTACCCAAAAGTTTTTTTGCTCGCTGATAACATTCATCAATAATTCGCCGCACTTCTTCATCAATAATTTGGGCAGTCTTCTCGCTGTAATTTCTTTCATCTAAAATATCGCGTCCCAAAAACAACTGCTTTTTACTTTTGCCAAAGGTCAAATTGCCTAATTTACTCATTCCAAACTCGCAAACCATCTGATGGGCTATCTCTGTAGCTATCTCCAAATCGCTTTGGGCGCCGGTAGTAATCTCTTTACACATCAATTCCTCGGAAACCCGCCCGCCCAATAAAATCGTAAGTTTATCTAATAACTCTTTTCTGCTAATCAAATAACGGTCTTTGAGGGGCATCTGCATTGTATATCCAAGAGCGGCGGCTCCCCGCGGAAGAATAGAAACTTTGCGCAGCTCCTCTCCATCCAACATAAGTAAAGACAATAGGGCATGCCCGGATTCGTGATAGCTAACAATCTTCTTCTCCTCGTCACTAATTATTCTGCTCTTTCTCTCCGGTCCAGCCATTACCCGCTCAATAGAAGATTCTAATTCCTCTATTCCCACCGTTTCTTTATTATGACGTACTGCTAATAAAGCCGCCTCATTCGCTAAATTGGCAAGGTCTGCCCCGGAAAAACCCGGGGTCTGGCAGGCGATAGAATTCAAATCTACATCTTTACTTAATTTAATCTTGCGGGTATGCACCTTCAAAATTCCCTCTCTGCCTTTTATATCGGGCTTATCAATAACAATCTGGCGGTCAAATCGTCCCGGTCTCAACAAAGCGATATCCAAAACATCGGGGCGGTTAGTTGCTCCGATAAGAATAACTCCTTCGCGGGTATCAAAACCATCCATCTCCACCAATAGAGCGTTTAAGGTTTGTTCTCTTTCATCATGTACTGCTCCAATTCCGGCAAATCTCTGCCTACCTACGGCGTCAATTTCATCAATAAATATTATACATCCTTTGTTTTCGGCTTTTGCCGCTTTTCTTGCTTGCTCAAAGAGATCGCGTACTCGGCTGGCTCCCACTCCTACAAACATTTCTACAAAATCCGAACCGCTGATAGAAAAGAAGGGAACTTCAGCCTCCCCGGCTACTGCTCGGGCT
>DAOWIN010000122.1 GCA_030640885.1 Candidatus Omnitrophota bacterium | reverse complement strand
TGTTTTCAGGACCTGCACCGCCAGGTATCGTACGCAATAGCCGCCCTATAGCATCGGGATATAGAGGGCCATACGGCTGCGCAAATAATCGCGTGTCAAGAGTTTCTATATGTACTCTTTTATCTACGTTTAACTTATCTAAACTTTTGGTGGATTCCACTTTCTCGCCTGATTTTTTAGGAGGTATTATACTTAATTGATATGTCATTCATTCACCCATCATCTGCAAAACAATTTCCCGTTCTCTGTCGCGCGTGTCAAAATTCATGAAGACTATCTGCTGCCATGTGCCCAAAGTTAATTTTTCGTCAACTATCGGCACAGTTAAACTTGGTCCCAGCAAAGTCGCCCTGACATGACTGTACCCGTTGTCGCAGCCCCATGTCTTGTTATGCTCGTAATCCTCATTGGACGGCGCAAGTTTCTCCAAAGCCCCCGGTACATCTTTCAGCAGACCTGGCTCATACTCTATCGTGCTCACAGCGCCAGTAGAGCCGACAACAAACACAGTAACAGCGCCGTTTTTCAGCTTTGAATCGCTGACACAGTTTTGCACCTGTTCTGTAATGTCCAGATACTCTCCTTCCTTTGCCTTGATTTTGATTGTTTTTGTGATTATCATAAAAAATAATTGGAGAAGAAAGAATAAAAATGAAAGGTTGTAGTCGAGAAAAACAAAATTAATTAGTAGTCAATTGATTATATATTGTTAGATCTAATGTAGGGTTTATTTCGTGTGCCTTTTTGAATGCTTCTTCTGCTTCTTTATATCTGCCCAAATTATAGAGACATTCTCCCTTCCAATACCAAGCTCCTGCATTTTGTGGATTTAAATCAGTAACTTTACTAAATGCTTCTAGAGCCTCCTCATAGCGGTTCATCTTAAGAAGAATCCATCCTTTATTGTACCAAACTTCCACATCTCGTGGATTTAACTCACTGATTTTATTAAATATCTCTAAGGCTTCCTGATGCCTGTCCAGATTACGAAGAACAAGCCCTTTGAAGTACCAAGCCTCAGTATATTGTGGGTTTAGTTCAGTAGCGTTATTAAGCGATATTAGAGCTTCATTATATCTACGTAAAAGACTGAGAGCAACTCCTTTGTTATACCAAAAATTTGCATATTGTGAGTTTAGCTCAATAGCGTTATCAAATGCTAATATAGCCTCATCACACCTACGTATATATGTGAGAGCAACTCCTTTGTTATTCCAAGCTAGTGCATATTGTGAGTTTAGTCCAATAACGTTATCAAATACCCATATAGCTTCATCATATCTACGCAAAAACACGAGGGCGTTCCCTTTGGAAAACCAAGCATCTGCGAAATCAGGATTATTTTCTATCGCTTTGTCATAATTTTTTATAGCTTCTTCATAATTACCCAAGATTGAATGTGCAAGGCCAATATCATAATAAGATTCTGCTATTTCTTTGAATCGTTCTGCTATCTGTTTTATTTCATCAAAGGTGTAGTTGCCTATCTCCTCGTAAATTAAACGTTCAATTGTTTCATTATCTGTTTCATTTAGTTGTACGCCAATTTGATCAAATTTTTGTAATATGTCTCTATCTCTCTGATAGAGTTCTTCCCTCAGAGTTATTACTTCTTCTTGTAAGTCTTTAGATGCCTCTGAATGATAGTAGTTTGCAATCAAAACACTAGCTAAAATGCTGAAGATACATAGTACAAGGGCTAACCAGATACTAATTTTGTGCTGTTTATCTTGATGCTTTAAAGCATTATCTAATTGAGGGGATTGTTTTCTATGTCGCTCCAAAGGCCATTTGCGTTTATTGTTGCTCATACCTGTTTATAATTCAATTATTAATAAATATATTAAGTTCAAGCAACTCCCAAATAAATCTCAAAAACCACTCAAAAGTATATTTAAATAATTTGAAAAAGGTTATCTTCCAAACCCAAAAGAAAGCTCATTGTACTCTTCCGTGCCATAAGCGCAGATTCCGTCCTTGTGCCATAAAACAAATTCTGAAATTCCAATGTCCAGAGCCATTTTGCTGCAGATTGTGCAGTAAGGCCTGTCTGCATAAGCTTTATTGCCGTCTTCACCCAACATTATGAAATAAAGCCGTGAACCCTTTATTTTCTCAGGATTGTTCTTCAAAGCATCAATCATTGCTCTTTGTTCTGCATGAACACAGCAGGTTTTATCTGTTACTTTTTTATGGTATATTTCTTTAGGCAGGGAACATCGCCTTTGCGATTCTTTATCTGCAGGAGGAGAATTATAACCATAGCCAATAATCTTTTTGCCGTTAACTATAACAGAACCACATTTTAAACGAAGGCAGGTAGAATGACCTAAAGCGGCATGTATTGCTTTATCCATAAAATTCATGGCTTCTTCTGCTTCTTCCCCTGACAAGTATCTCATAATAGATTATGGATTATGAATTTATTTAAACCAAAAGACGCTCTATGTTCTTATGGCTCCCGCAAAATTAGAGGGTTTTATGGAAAGCAAAAAGGGTAAACTGCTCTGCCCGGTTTTTATCGGTCTATCGCTTTATTTAATCAATTATCATCTTTTGAAACTTATTTTTTATTTATACCCTGCCGCAATACCATTAACAATTGGTAAGGGCACTTGGTGGTTAAGCGCATCTCCAACCGTTAAAATTTTGTATGTAGGCATTTTTGCGCCTTTTTTCGAAGAATTAATCTTTAGAAGATGCATCCTTAACCAGTTCATTTCAAACAAACAGTTCATTTTGGGTTTGTTAATCTCAAGCATCTTATTTGGCTTCTGGCACATGCTGTCCGGCTGGGGAATACTCAAGGCAATTGATATGATGCTGGTAGGCATTGTTTTTGGGCTGGTCTACAACAAATATAAATTTAAAGGAAGTCTTTTGTCGCACTATTCCAACAATTTTTTATCTTTGATATTCATGCTGGTGCTGGTTTAATTTCAGAAACCAGATAAATATTGTCAGGCGAAGTGTTCGGTCTCCGCTGAATAAAATCAATAATTTTTTGAATATAGTAATCTAGTTAATTTATGATGAAAAAGTATTTATTAATTCTAACAGCACTCGTAATTGTAGGTTTTTTAATCTATGTTAGTGGATTATTCCCTTACAGGTTATTTGGCCCATTTGAAAATCCCCCTTTGAGTGTACAACCAAATTGTGACCAAGAACATAGATTTAAATTTGATGAGACAATAAAATCTGAAAATGAGTTTATTCAGTTCTTGAAGAACCACCAATTTGAAGGAAATTTAATAAAGTATGAACCAACAAAAGATAAATTAATCCCGGACTATATAAGTCAAAATCCGATAGATTTAGACAAATTAAAAGCAAATGTAAATGTAGAAACTTCCAAAGCTATTTTCTCAAATGAAAAAATTTATTCATTGAAAATAGGAAATCAAGATTTTAATGGGGGTTGGCCATGGATGATAGATATTAAAGTCAGTGAAACAGGTCATGTTTCAATTAGACATTGTGCAGGAATTTAAAATTTCGGTGGTGGCTCGCATTAAAACAAAAGATTATAAATACTTTTAAACTCATTAAATTATGATGAATATGAATCAGAAATATTATTTAATTTTAGGAATAATTGTAATGGTTATTATAACTGGAGTAGTTTTTATTGTTTCTAATCGTTCTGAAGCAGATATAGGAAAACCAGAGCCACAAATGGCTCTTGCTCCTTATGTTGATGTGGAAGCTACAGTTACTTCTTTATTCATAGATGATTTACATTCAGATTGCAAAGCACCAGAAGTTTGTCCAAGAGACAGGATAACTCTAAGAATGGATAATATTGATAGAACCGGTAATCATAGTAATGTTATGAACCTGAATGTTGGCGATGAGATCGAATTTAATCTTAAATACAGTGCCAGACCCGCTAAACTTAGAGGAGACTTGCCTCCAAGTTGTAGAGCCGGTGAAGTTTTTAAGTCGGGAAGTTGTGTTAGTGAAGGATGCGAAGGCTCTGAGTGTGGAGTTTCTTCTCCCCAATATGGTGAGAAACCTGCCGAAATGGAAGGCAACTACATAATTTATCATCTACCACAAAGAACTGATGAAATAACTGAAAACATGCTTCCTGGGATTGAGAAAAATTCTAAAATAAAGATTAGAATTTGGCAACCAATTTTAATGAGTAAAGAGATTAGGGAATATGAATTAATTTAGCTCGCCGACCTCGACTTCTTCGAGCCTTCATCATTGTTCAGGGAACTTGACAGCGGTTTAACGGCTTCGTTAACCTTATTTTTAATCAATTTAACAATCCTTAGGGTGTTAGGCATTAACTTATCATCGCGATAATGGCTATGGCTATATTACTGCCATGGGATTTATATAATCCTCCCGAAAATCAGGTAGCCGGTATGACCGAGCATTTGCGTCAGGGGTCTCACGCATTTGTCTGTCTGGTATTCTCTTATCAAACATTCCATGAATTTCACGTTTTTGAAATTCAGCGTTTCAAGCATTTTTTTGGATTCAACTGCGTTTTCAATGTCAGGGGAATAAATGCAGACTCTCCCGCCGGTTTTTAATTTTTTAATGAGCTTTTTAATCATGCCTGCAGGTCCGGGCAAATCAAGGACAATTACGTCAAAGTCCTTTTCTTTGCATTTCAGAATATCATCATTGAAAATCTTCACATTCCCAAGCCCAAGATTTTCTATGTTTTTCTTTGCATTTTCATAAAATGCGTCTCTTTTTTCATAAGTCACAACTTCTTTTACTATGTTTGCCAGGTGAACTGTAAGGAACGCGGAGCCGGTTCCGGCTTCCAGCACTTTTGATTCCCTACCTATGCCAAGATAAGTTATAATCAGGCCAATGTCTTTTTTGTGTATAATCTGGGGCTTTCTCCTGAGTCTTTTGGCGACGAGGTCATTAAAATCAGGCCTCAGAACAACAAACTTTTCTCCTGTGCCGGTCTTCACAGAACTCCCGTATTTTTTGCCTATCAGTTTCTTTAATTCAAAGGCGCCAAACTGGGAATGAAACGTTCTTAACTCTATTTTCTTCAAAAATGTCTTCCCGGAACCATGCGCAAACAGCGCATAATCATTTTCTTTTATTATGCTCATAATTTCCCGCCAACTGACAAACTATAATATGTTATTTAAGCCAAACTATAAAAATTACATTTCCATGAGATTAACTCCGAAAACTCATGACAAGCCATATGGAGTATGGATGTTGCAGTTCTTAATCGCTATTATTATAAACACAGAACGGCATAATTTAAAACATGTTGCCTTCCTCAGTGCTTTTAATTTTAGGACTTTTCGGGCTTTGGCTTGGTTCAAGCGTTCTTGTGGATTCAGCCAGGGACATAGCGAGGTCCCTGCATATTTCCGAGCTGATAATCGGGTTGACAATAATTTCTATTGGCTCTACAGTTCCTGAGACTGCTACAAATATCATGGCTGGTTTAAGCAACCTGCATGGGGTTGAGGCATCAGGCATAGCTGTCGGAAATGTTTTGGGCTCTATGATGGCCAATATAACGCTGATTCTGGGCATCTGCGGCTTGTCTGCAGCAATGCATATTGGAAAGCCGTTAAAACGCGTGTCTTCAAAAATCGGTATGGATAAGGTGTCGTTGAAGCGGGAGGGGCTGGCGTTAATCGGGGCAATAACTGCTTTTTTCCTTGTCTCATTTGATGGCTACATAAGCAGAATTGAGTCTTTGTTTCTTGTTTTATTGTATCTGGCTTACTTAGGTTATTTACTGAAAACTGAGAACATAAAAAAGAGATTTGCGCTGCAGTTGAGGGATAAAACATTTGAGCGCCACTTCCTGTTTGATTTGTTTTTAATTTTGATTGGCTTGGTGCTGATAGTTCACGCCTCGAACATAGTTGTGACAAATGGCGTCTTTTTGGCTTCTTCGTGGGGTATTGAAGAAACCATAATTGGCCTTTTTATCGGGCTTGGCACCTCGCTGCCTGAATTAACAATAGCTTTTATGGGCCTGCTGAAAAATTCTGCAAAACTGTCAATCGGAAACCTTATGGGCGCAACCATAGCAGACCCGTTAATTCCTCTGGGCTTTGGGGGCATAATAGCGGGATTTTCTGTTGCAAGAACCTCGCTTCTTTTTGACATCCCGGTTGTATTTTTTTCAATTTTGCTTGTTCTTACTTTCCTGAGAAGCAGCGGCAACTTGAACAAGAAGGAAAGCGTGACATTGATTTTGGTGTACTTTTTGTTCATGTATTTCAGATTGACTGTTGTTTAATTGCTTCTGAAACCGCTTTTGCAACTTTGAAAGCAATCGTCTTATCCAGAGGGTTTGGAATTATGTATTCTTCGTTTGGCTCTTCGACTGCGTCTGCCAAGGCATAAGAAGCAGCTATTTTCATTTCTTCTGTTATTTGTTTTGCCCTGCTGTCAAGCGCTCCCCTAAATATTCCGGGAAAAGCCAGGACATTGTTTATCTGGTTCGGGAAGTCAGAGCGTCCTGTTGCAACTATTCTTGCCCCTGCGTTTTTTGCTTCATCAGGCATGATTTCAGGGGTTGGGTTTGCCATGGCGAAAACTATGGCATCTTTGTTCATTGATTTTACCATTTCTGCTGTGACTATGTTTCCGACAGAAACCCCGATAAAGACATCAGCGCCAGCCATTGCATCCTTTAAGCTGCCTTGCAGGTTTTCTCTGTTTGTTATTTCTGCCATCTCCTCTTTTGCGGGGTTCATGTTTTCTTCCCTGCCTTTGTAGATAGCTCCTTGGGTGTCGCAGAGAATCATGTTTTTTGCCCCTGCGCTGAGTATAAACTTAGCTACTGCTATTCCGCTCGCTCCAGCCCCGTTCATAACGATTTTGACATCTTCAATGTTTTTGCCAACGATTTTCAGGGCGTTTACCAGCCCTGCCAGTGTAACTACGGCAGTTCCGTGCTGGTCGTCATGAAATATTGGTATGCTGGTTTCTTTCTTCAGCCGTTCCTCAATTTCAAAGCATCTTGGAGCGGAAATGTCTTCAAGGTTAATTCCGCCGAATGTCGGCTCAAGGAGTTTTACTGTTTCAACTATCTTGTCAACATCTTTTGTTGCAAGGCATATCGGGAAAGCATCAACATTGGCAAATTCCTTAAACAGAACGCACTTCCCTTCCATCACAGGCATGGCAGCTTCGGGACCAATGTCGCCCAGACCAAGAACAGCAGAGCCGTCAGAAACAACAGCAACCAGATTCCATCTGGATGTGTAGTCGTTGAGCAGGTTTTTATTCTGAGAAATTGCTCTTGAAACTTCAGCAACACCCGGCGTGTAAGCCAGACTTAAATCATGCTTGTTTTCCAGCTTAACCCTGCTTTTTATTTCAATCTTGCCTCTGCTCTTTTTGTGCATATCCAGTGATTCCTGAGCTAATGACATCTTAACACCTCTAAATTATTATTGTTAATTCTTGTGGGAGAAAGGATATATGTTTTAAGCGGTATTGAGCAAGGTGAGTAAGAGCGCAGAGTGGTCGAGGAGCAAAGCGATGAAGAAGTTAGTAGACTTTTCTGATAATAATCTTAAATTTTATGAGGAGCTCTCTCCACAAACCATTTAACGAATTCCTTAAATCTAACATCGGAAATTTGTATCATTAAAGAATTTGAAGAAGGCACCATTAAAGGCAGAAATATTCCATGTCTACAAAAATAGATAGAAATGGTTTTTATCTCTAAATCGTCATCTGATCCATCAATTCCACCTATTAAAGATAAAATATAGTAACCAATTAATTGATGAAAATCTTGTTCTTTAAGTTTAAGAAATTTGGTAGTTTTCATATCGATAATTTGATTATCTAAAACTATATCTGCATCAGCACCACCAACTAATCCGGATGCTTTTCCAAAAGTGGGATTAAGTAAACAAATTTCTTTTGCAGTAAAAGAATTTTTATCAACTAAATTAATCAGATTCCGTAAATCTTTAATATCTCCTTCATCAACTATATTTATATTAGGGTCGATATAGCTGGCTCTATAAATTGGGTCTATTTTTGCTAAGAGTATTGCGATTCTTAAAACATCGTTTGTTAAAGTTCCATCTTCAATATATTTTTGGTAAATTAATTTGGAATCATTAACTGTGTTTGTTAATTTAGTTTTAAGATTATCATCTCCAATACAACTTAAAGCAATTTCTGCAACCCATTTACTTGTTTTAGCCGAAGGATTATGTCTTTTTATGTAAAATCGTAATAAATAATCGAAAGCAGTCCCAACTAGACTATAATTCTTTGTTATTGGAGGTGCCTTCATTTCTGCTTTAAGATCAATCTTTGGAAGGGGAAATGTTTCAGAAAATTTCTTTCTTACGTCTGGTTCTTTAATGAATGAAGTTAGACTCATAAATTAAGATAATGTATGATTTTATTTAAAGTTTGTGGAGCGAGTTAGGAAAAAGGAAAATCCTACTAATTGAGTTTAACACCTATTAACCGAACCTTTAACTCAATTTTCATGTTCTGTGTTCTTAATATAAAGTTTAAACGAAAAATATAACCAGTGATGTTATGGGTGCGAAAAACAGGTTATTTGAGTTTGATGAAAAACATCCTGAAGAATTGGAAAAACTGCATGTGGTGGGGGATATACATGGATATCTCGATATTTTTGATTCTTTGTCTGAGACGGTTAATTTAGCTAAAGATGGTGTGATATTTCTGGGTGATTATGCAGACCGGGGTCCCTCCGGAGTTGAGGTTATAGAGCAGGTCAGTTCGTTGATGGAGGAAAATCCTGAAAATGTAGTGGCATTAAAGGGCAACCATGAAGATTATGAACACACCCTGCCGACATTTGGTCCCTGCGATCTGATTAATGAAGTAAAAAGGAAGGAAGGAGAATGGATAGATTACTATATGG
>DAOWIN010000076.1 GCA_030640885.1 Candidatus Omnitrophota bacterium | reverse complement strand
TTTAATCATTGGTTTATCGATTAAGTTCACAGCTTTTTTGAGATTCTCCATCATTTTATTAATTTTCTCGGTGGCATTTTCGATAGCATTTGGATATTTTGCGAGATACCATCTTTTCCAATCTTCATAAGTTTTTTCTGGACATTCTTTAATAAGTTCTGACAATTGTCCCACAACTCGAGGTCTTGTGCCTTGGGCATTTTGGTTGGCTAAATTCATCAATTGAGTTGTGTACCGGGGAAAATCTTTTATTTCACCAATAAGTTCCTGAATTAATTCCTCGTTTTTAATCTTGAGCATTTTTCCTACACCCTCTCCGGAAACTTCCTTAAAAATCCCTCAATAAACCTATCAATTCCGCCATCCATTACCGCCGAGACATTATGCTCTTCTATATTGGTGCGGTGGTCTTTTACCAAAGAATAGGGATGAAAAACATAAGAACGAATCTGACTACCCCAAGCAATCTCTAATTTCTCGCCATATTTTTCCTTTAGTTTTTTTCTTTCTTCTTCTAACTGCCGCCGATAAAGACGCGCTTTCAAAACCTTCATTGCTAAAAGTTTATTTTTGTATTGCGAGCGCTCGTTTTGGCAGCTCACTACAATACCTGTAGGCAGATGAGTCATGCGCACTGCCGAATCCGTAGTATTCACACTCTGCCCGCCCGGCCCGGAAGAATGAAAAACATCAATCCGTAAATCTTCAGGGTTCACTTTTATTTCCTTTTCCTCCTCTGCTTCAGGCATAACATCTACTGAGGCAAAAGATGTATGACGGCGCTTATTGGCATCAAAGGGAGAAATACGCACTAATCGGTGTACTCCTCTTTCGGCTTTTAGATACCCATAAGCATAACTGCCTTCAATCTCAACCGTGGCATCTTTTATTCCCGCCTCTCCGCCGGGCAAAAGGTCAATTACTTTACTCTTAAACCCTCTTTTCTCTGCCCAACGCAGATACATTCGCAAAAGCATATCTGCCCAATCGCAGGCTTCTGTGCCACCCGCACCGGGATGAATATTCAAAATAGTATTGCTTTTATCCTCTTTTTTGCCCAAAATAACTTTAAGCTCTAATTGTTTTAAATCGTTATTTAGCTTTTCTAAGTTAACAACAATTTCATCTATATCCTTTTTATCGCCTTCCTGAATTAATTGGGAAAGTTCCTCCAAATCCTGATAGTTTTGATAAACTTTCTCATATGGCTCAACAATAATTTTAAAATTCTTTAGCTGTTTAAAAACACTTTCGGCTTTTGAACGGTTATCCCAAAAGTCGGGAACAGCCATTTTTTTTTCTAACTCCCCAATTTTCTTTTTTTTATTATCTACTTCAAAGATAACCTCTTAAATTTTCCAATTTCTTTTTGATTTCTATTAATTTGTCTTTGATTTCTGTAAACATCTTTTTCTCCTATAAAATTACCTTTTGGAAGATAAATTCTAAACTAATTTTTATAATCTACGATAGGATTCTTTTCTGTGGCTTACCAAAATAATTTTGATCTCTTTTTCCCGGTGGTTAATAGTATAAATGACACGATAATCACCTTGCCTGACCCGATACAGCTCTTTTTTGCCAGATAACTTTTTGCTTTTTGCAGAAAAAGGCTCGTCCGTTAACTCTCTAAAAACATTAAGAATTCTTTTCACATCGGCATCGGGGATTTTATCTAAATCTTTGTAGATTCTTTTTTCATAGAGAATCCGATACATCAATGTTTTATTCCCCTTTTAAGTAAATATTTATCAAATTCTTTCTGAGAGGTAAATTTAGAATTTTGGAGCCTTGTATTAGCTTCTGTAATATCTAATCGCTCTTCAACAATATCCTGCAGTTTTTCCTTAATTGCTTGTGTAATAAGATAGTTCATTTTAACTCCATGGCTTAAGCAATATTTAGAAAGTTTTTCTTTAAGATGAATAGGAATTCTCGTGCCTAAAAGAACTTGTTCTTCGCTATTTTGCATAATTTAAACACCTCTTTACTTTATTGCTCTCTTTTGCTATCAAAATATAGCATTTGTTAACATATTTGTCAAGTAATTCACAAAAAAGGAAATTTAATCCTCAATTTTATTCTTCCTTTTTATTTCCTCTATTGCTTGTTTGGCTATACTTACACCCTTCAACCCCAAAAACAAATTTATTCTCCTTTCAACCTAATTAAAATTTCTTTTGCATACTTAGAATCCGGATTAAGTTTTAAAGCATATTCACATTCTGTCTTTGCTTGAGAATGATTGCCATCTAAGAAACAAGACAGAGCCAAAAAATCATGAAGAACAGCAATATTCTCATCAATCTCTGTTCCTTTTTTAAACATTTCTACTGCTCTACTATAATCTTTTTCTTTTAAAGAAATTTTTCCTAAAAAATAGCATGCGCCCCACTCGGCTATTTTATCTAAATCTGTTCTTTGATGAAGGTCAATTGCTGTAAAAACTCTGCCAAATAATTCCTTTGCTTCTTCAATCTTGCCATTATGGAAATAAGATGTCCCTGTTGAAAAATAGGCCAAGGGGCTATGATAGAAAAACAAAGGAATGAAAGTTGAATCATTTAATACATATATTTTGTGTTTTCCTAATGTTTCTAAACTCACGAAAAAAGCAGTGTCAGGCAAAGGAGAAGCGTTAGCCGAAAAGGTAAAAGATGCTGTATTGCCAGTTTGTTCAGCAGATATTACACCTGCAAGAAGAATATTCGCAGGTATAAAATTTCCGATTATGTTATTTGCCTTCTCAAAATTGTCTTTGGCTTCCTTCACCAATCCCTTTGCATAATAAACAGAACCTTTATTAAAATAGAGAACTGCTGCATCCTCTTGAGAAATCTTCATTTTTAATGCTTGATTAAACTTATCTATCGCCTCATCATACATTTTTTTGCAGGCATAAACAACCCCTAAATTTTGATGCGCTCCTACATTAAAAGGATTGGTTTTTATGGCTTCTTTAAACTCATTTATCGCCTCATTCCATTTCTGCTCTTTTAGAGAAAATCTTCCCTTTAAGAAATGAAAACCTGTTTTCTCTTTATAAATACTCTCTTGGGCAAAAGACAAAGAAACAAAAGTAAAAAATATAAAAAATATTGAAAAAACTATTCTTCTAAATCTTTGCATTGTGTACCTCCATTTGCATTATTTTTTGCTTTTGGCAAATTTCCCAAAAGAACATGAGCAAAAGGAATTTTTGCGTTTTGCCTGCCCGCCCTCCGAAGGGAGCAGGCGGGAGCGAACATCAAATTTAGCACATAGCACATAGCGTTTAGTGGATAGTAAAAAATAAAAAGTCTCGGAATTTATAGTTTCTTATCTTTCTATACGCTATTATTAGCGTATAGAAAAAATCACGAGAGCGAGAAATGTAAATTCCCCTTATCCTGGTATTTTTGCCAAATTTTAGTTAATTTTTCAACCTGTAGCTTGAATCTTGCAATCTGTAGTTTTTTCTTTTCTTGCTTGTAGCTTGTAACCTGAAGCGTGAAGCCTGCAGCGCGTAGCGCTATTCCTCCTCAATCACCTTTGCTACTGCCACTATCTTATCCTCGGACTTTAAAGAAACTAAGTTGACGCCTTGCGTATTGCGGCTAATTGCCCGTATCTCGCTGGCAGCGGTACGCACAACCATTCCCTGAGCAGTAATCAGAATCAATTCGTCTTTATCGTTCACCGTTTTTATGCTTACTACATCCCCATTTCTTTTGTTGGTTTTGATATTTATCACTCCTTTTCCGCCGCGAGATTGCTTTCTGTATTCTGAAAATTCTGTGCGTTTGCCAAAACCCTCTTCGGTAACGCTAAGAATGGTGGAATTTTTCTCTACTACTTCCAGAGAAATCAATTTATCATCCTTGCCTAATCTAATCCCCCTTACTCCTTTAGACGCTCTGCCAGTTGTCCTTATTTCTTTCTCAGCAAATTTAATCGCTTTTCCTTTTTGGCTTGCCAAAAATATTTCATCCTCGCCGCTGGTAATCTTACAACCAATTAATTGGTCGTCCTTATCTAAATCAATGGCTACAATTCCTCCACGGCGCGGGCGGCCATAACTTTCTAATTTTGTCTTTTTAACTAAGCCGCTCTGTGTAGCCAAAAGCAGGTGTCCTTGAGCAAAATCCTTTACGCATATGCAAGACGCTACCAGCTCTCCTGGCGAAAGTTGAAGAAGATTTACAATCGCCCTCCCCTTTGCCAGTCTTCCAGCCTCGGGAATCTCAAAAACCTTCAGCCAAAACACCTTTCCCTTATTGGTAAAAAACAGAATGTAATCGTGGGTAGAAGCAACAAATATATTCTCCAAAAAGTCCTTTTCCCTTATCTCGGCGGCGGTAACCCCTTTG
>DAOWIN010000124.1 GCA_030640885.1 Candidatus Omnitrophota bacterium | reverse complement strand
TAAATGGACTTAGCAAAGCCGATTTTTTCAATCAGTTGCCCGGGTTAAAAGTAAATGGTGAATTTATTAAGATAAAGGATGCTCAAACAGATTTGGACGAGATAAAAGAATCTTTAGGAGAAAGCCCATTAGTGGTTGTTATCAACCGTCCTATATTTGAAATTTCAGTAGTTGACGCTGAAGCTCAAATAAAAAGCCCAGCCGGCGGCGCTGCTTCATCTATGGATAGAGCATTAGGATTAAAAGGCGGAATTATACTTGCCGCACCGATGAACGAAGCAGAAAGAGCCATTGCAAGGAGTAATAAAATAATTGAGGTCCGCGAAAATGTTTATATGAAATATGTAGATTTGCCAGAAAAAGAATACCATCTTTATTATAATGAATTTGCTAATCCAGTTCTTTGGCTTATCCAACATTATATGGCAGATAAACTTGTTTCTGTGCCCGTAGAGGAGGATTCTTTGCAGATGGCTAATCTAATATTCACGCCAGATGTGAGAAGCTCTTATGAAGATGGATATAAAAGAATAAATATTAGGTTCGCAAAGGATATAGAAAAATTTGTTAAAGATATTCCCCAAGCGAGACTTATGATTCAAGATTATCATTACTATCTTTTACCCGAATATCTCAGAGAAGCAGGTCCAGAATTGAAAATGGAGCATTTTATACACATCCCCTGGCCCAAGCCTGAATATGTAAAGAATTGTATCCCGGCGCCGATTCTGCGTGAAATCCTGGAAAGTATGCTTGCCAATGATGTTATTGGTTTTCAGATTGCCCGCTACAAAGAGAATTTTTTAAATCTTGTTCACGATTTTCTTAAAGCAGATGTAGATTTTAAAAATAATTTGGTTCGTTACCAAGGAAGAGAAACACTTGTCCAAAATTACCCTATTTCTATAGATGTAGATGAAATACAATCTATTGCTATTTCCGAACAAGGGCTATCTTATACCTATAAATTGGCTAAGAAAATGGAGGATACGATATTAATTGCGGGAGTGGAAAGAGTTGACTTGAGTAAAGGGCTGATTGAAAGGTTGCTTGCTTTTGAGTTGCTTTTAGAAGAACATCCGGAACTTGTAGGTAAAGTTAAAATGTCGCTCATGCTTGTGCCTTCACGGGAGGAGATAGAAATCTACCGCAATTTGCGGCAGGATATTAAAGATTTAGTTTTAAAAATTAATAAAAAGTTTTCGCCTGAGGCAGAATGGGACGGCATTGCAGAGACGGCTCAGGATTATCTTGATAAGGATTGGCCGACTGTGGTTCTCTATGCAGACAATAAACCTTATCATGAAGTTCTAAGCGCGCTTACTGTGGCCGATATTGGTGTAGTTAATGCCCTTGCCGATGGGATGAATCTCGTTGCTAAAGAAACGGCTTTTTTAAATAAACCAGATGTGCTTAGAAATTTAACCGAAGGCATAATTAAACGCTTTGATGATGAAGATTTTATGCTTGAGCCTGCTATATTAGTTGCTTCACGCACAATGGGGGCATACCCTGAATTAAGGGATGGTGCTATAGGCGTTGATCCTTTTTCCATTGAAGAAACCGCAGATGCGTTATATGAAGCGATTAAATTAAGCCCTAAGGGGAGAAAAGTTATTCCAATTACAGATTTAGAGGCATTAGATGCGAACAAAGCGGCAGAAATGGCTGAGATTATCGGCCGGCAGGTTGTGGAAAATCCTTTGAGCGTTTGGATAAAAAGCTTGCTTTTGGATTTGGATATGGTTTCTCAGAAGGGGGCATTGGATTATATTAGTCATTTCGGAATTGAGGCAGTAAGGGATGTTGTCGGCGCTGGAGAAGATTTGGAGGAAGTGTTTGGCGCTCTAAAGGAGATAAACCTAACTCGGAAGGATAAAAGAGGATATCTACTGCGCGGTGATATTGAGGATTGGCGGGATATAAGTGAAGAAGAGAGGGATAAAATTGAGCAGGTAGTTGCTATTATCAAGGATTATCCAGAGATAGATTTGCCCACAGATTTAGGAAAGTTAAATTTCGAACAGGAGATTGAAAGAAAGGATATAGTTCGTATTGAAATGGGAGAAAGGGCGCCGCCAGCAAAGCAGATTACTTGTGCTGTCGCAGAACACAACTCTATTTATTTTTTTCTCAACAAAGAAGATTTCTTGGATGATGAAAAATATCCCGCCCTAACACTCGCCATTTTATTTACCGAAAAACTTATTGAAGTTGTTGCTAAGCAAAGAGTGGAGAATGAAGATTTGGAATGGAGCAAACAGCTTGCCAGTGAAATTCACGAGTTTGCCATTGTCAGAGCAGATATTTTACAAGCATTAGCAAATAATGATTTGCCCATCAATGAAAGCACTATAGAGATACTTGCTGAACATTATTCCAATATGGGAGCGGGATTTGAGTCGCCCGAGATGAAGAGAGAGGTGCTTTTTGAGAAAATGAAAGCGAAGTTAGAACCACCGGTATCTAAAGAGAGATGGGTAACTTTGAGCAATGGAAAAAAATTGGTTGAAAAGGTAGAAAGAAGAGCTGAACACTTGGAAGGGAAGAGCATATTGCATATTAACACCACCCCGCAGGGAGGAGGAGTGGCTGAACTTCTCAAGGATTTAGTTCCTTTGTTTGGGGTATTTGGTGTAGACAACAATTGGCTCGTTCCTTATATTTCCAAGATAGTGGGCAGGGAAGAACTGGAGAAATTTTTTGGGACTACCAAAAAATTTCATAATATATTTCATGGATTGAAAGAAGATCTTACAGGAGAGGATTTTGAAATCTATGAAAGTGTTTCCCGCAAGATTGGCGAACAATTAGAAAAATTTGAGTATAAGCTAAAAAAATATGATTACATTGCCTTGCACGATCCCCAAACTCTGGGATTGCTTCCTTACATAAAGGCAATTGCTCCTCAGGCAAAGATCATCTGGGAGTGCCATATTCCAATTGAACTTTCTACCTATGAGGCAAGGGAGTTATGGAAATTTTTTGCAGAAAAGGGTTATTTTGAACAGATAGGTATAATTGGGTTGCAGACATTGGATTTTGCTCCCACAGAGATGAAAGAGAGGTATGGGGATAAAATTAGGGTTATGAATCCTTCTATTAATCCCATTGCCCCTAAAAATATGCCGTTATCTCCTGATTTCATTGAAGCGGTGTTAGAAAAATACGAAATTGATGATAGTGTTCCAATGATTACTCAGGTGAGCCGTTGGGATAAGCTAAAGGGACAGGATAGAACAATAGATGCTTATGTCAAGTTTTTTAAAGACGCAAGGGAAGAAGGAAAAGAGGTAATTTACCAATTGCTTCTAATTGGCGGTTTAATCGCCGGAGATGACCCCGAGGCTTTTGATGTTTATGAAGCAATAGAAAACAAAATAAAGTTGTTAGAAAAAGAGGAGCCGGCTATTGCTGAAAGCATCAAATTAATTACTCCCACCAATGTGCTTACAGATAAGGAAAGAGAAGCTTTAAATAAGATGGGTATTGATACGGAGAAGGAACAAGATTGGGGCGCTTATGAAATAAATGCTTTTCAGCGTATTGCTCGGGTGATAATGCACTTGCCATTGGAAGAGGGATATGGCTTAGTTGTTCTTGAAGCATTAAATAAAGGAAAAACAGTTATTTCTACTTATGTTGGCGGGATACCGCTTCAGATACAGCACAGAGAAAACGGTTTTCTTGTTGCTAATAAAAAAGCTGTCTATGAGGCGGCGAAAATTCTCTACGAGCTAATGTATTTTGACCCAGGGGAGTTAGGTGAAATAGGAAAAAGGGCGGAAGATTTTGCTCAAAACAATGGCACGACTCTTGGTAACCTTAAAAACTGGCTTGAAATTATGCTTGATTTGGAAGGACTTGAAATTCCGGCTGACTTAGAAGATTTAGAAGAACTTCTTGGAGCTATGCCTGATTTAGAAAAGACCGAAACAGGAAGCGAAAAATTTGGAATGTCTTTGGGTATTCCTGTCAACCTGCTTGATTGGGAGGTGTCTAAAAAGATAATAAATGTTGTTAAGGGATTTTTGCGAAAGCCAGAGAAAGAAAGAACACCCCAATCTAACAGACTAATAAATAGATTGCGAGGTTCACCACAAAACGAGCTTCTGAAGATTCCATCACCTGTGCCTGTGGAGATTGACCTCGGAGACGAGGCGGAGCAATCCGCCTCGTTTTCTTTTAACATTAACTATATCAAAAAGGTGCTGGAAACAACGCCGCTAAAAGAAATTGCTCCCAGCGCTCAATTCAGGGTATTAACTAATGAAGATTTAGATTTTGTGATAAGAATCGCTAAGTCCGAAGAAGAAACCAGAGATATTTTTCGCAGTTGGGGCAATTTTAGCGAATTGGAAAAAGAAGACCCGGAGCGGTTTGATAAATGGGTGAAGAGAGTTCACCGCGGGAAAGAAAGAGGAACTCAAATATTCAAGGAGAGATTGCAGAATTCAAAGGCTATTTTGGCTACAAAAGAATTATATGATGTAAATATTTTAGAAGAGGATGAAGACGGTAAAATTCATCCTCAAAAGATAGAGAAATTACTCGTTCAAAAGAAAGTAGATAGAACCTTGGAAGAGGCTTTAAAATATCATTATCAGAAAGGAGAGATAGATAGAATAAAAGAAATACTAAAACAAATCATCAAAAAGACACAAGAGGAGCTCTGGGAATATGGTGTTTATGATATAACATTTTCCTTTTCGCTTAATTGGGGAGTTGATTATTCAGAAAATGGGGTTGATGTTCGATTATTCGACTTCTATGAGATAACCGCAGATAGAAAAGAGGCACTTCAAAATTTGCAGAAGAAGATTGAGCAAGGATTTTGTTCAGGTTTTAACTGGGAAATAATGAATAGAACGCACCCTTTATCGATTATCAGTCTAACCGATGAAGGTATAGCCGAATGGTTTTTAGATAGAATTAAGAAAGAATTTACTTTAGAGAAATTTGAAGGGCATTGGGGGAGAAAAATTGAAAGACAAGAAAATGCTTTGCGAGAAGAGGTAGCCAAAGTAAAAAATCTTGTTGCGCTTTCACCTGCAATCAAACAAGCCCTCTCGCATTTGGGCGACGATTTAGAAAGTTGGCACAGGGTATTTAGAGAGGAAATGAGGGACATTGGTTCTAAGAGGGATTTGGTAGATATAATTATTTGGATAGAACAGGGTTCGGGGGAGATAGTCAGCGAGACGATAAGCGTGCCTTATTCTATACTTAATCCGGGAACAGAGGGCTACGATAAATTAAAAAAATACATTGCCCTTTGTGTGAATATAAGAGGGGAATTTCTGGGAGCAAGGCAGGTGGGCATTGAGATTAAGGGCAAAAAGGCGGCAAAAATAGATGTAGGAAGTTTTATTGAGGAAACAGAAGAATATTTCAGAAAGAAATTTTTTATTACCGTGATAGATGCAACTATGGGTAAAGGAATGCCAAAATGGAGAGAGGGAAAAATTGAGCAGGGAAGAATCAGGGTGGGGCAGGTGCATGCAGGGAGATATGATGTAGGTACCTCTATTGCTTTGTTGATTAGCGGCAGTGATATTAAAGCAACTGCGATTGAAAAAGGAAGGAGGGTATATTACGAACAGATTGGTATGCGAGAGGGGATGAATTGGAAAGAGACGCTAAAGAAATGTATAACAAAAGCCGCAAAACAGGTCGGGATTGAGAATCCCAAAGAGGAGATTATTTATATTGCTGTTCCGGGGCCGGTAGATTCCTGGGGAAATATTGTCAGAATACCGCCTACCAAAGGATTGAATCAGGAATTATTGGAGAAAGAGTTAAGAAAGGACTATCCCAACATAAAATTTATAAATGACGCTAATGCTGAGGCGGCTTTTTATCGTATAACTTGGGCAAATGTGATAGGTAATGAGCCAACATTAGTGGTTGTTCTACGCAGGGGTATTGGTCTTGCTCTTTTGAAAGACGGACAATTGGCATCTTGGACAGGGGCACCCTTGGAAACACATTTTCGGACAAACCTTGCCGAGGATGCCCCTTTGTGCAACTGCGGGATGCAGGGATGTTTTGAGCTTTCAGACGAGCAAGTAGTGAATAGATTTTTATATCTGATGAAAAAAAAGAAACTTCCGGATGAATTCAAACAAAAGATGGAGGCTACAAAGGCTGAGGATTGGGGATTATTGGCAAAGGATATTGGAGAATTTTTACAAGATGAAGGAAACGAGGACGCTCATAAAATAGCCAGACAGGTGTTTAAAGAATACGGTAAGCATCTGCCGATACTGTTTAAAGAAATTGCCAGGATGTTGGATATAGATAAGATCCAGGTTATCCTTTGCGGTGGCATGGTCCAGGACAAGGAACAAAGAAGGGCGATTATTGCAGGTATTGCCGATGGAATGGAGGGTTCAGGATTGACTCTGAGGATGTTAGTGAAGGAAGAAAAAGGGGCGGGTGAGGAAGAGGGCGATGCTGTTGATTATGACAAGATCGCTCTTGAAGAGTGCGGGGCTATGGGGGCGGCGCTCTCTGCCTTGCAGGATAAGCAGATGAAGATGAGAATAAGACCCGAGAGAGCAATAGATATAGATATGGATGGCCAAGAAAGTGTGCAAAAATTAGCTCAAGAGATACTGGAAATATTTGATTTGAATGTAAAGTTTGAGACACCAACGGTTATTCTTAATGCCGGTGCTTCTGGCGGCGGTAAGACATATTTTGCCGAGAGTCTCAAAGAAATATTATTGGAAAAAAGGAAAGGTCTAAAAGTAGTAATTTTGGGACAGGATAATTATTTGCTCCAAAAGGAGTATCGCCGGGGCGAAGGATTGCTGGAAAAATATGAGCTTATTCGTTTCTGGAAAGATATAAAAGCCCTGAAAGATGGAAGGGCAATCTACCAGCCCATATTTGATCAGGTCTCCCGTGTCCGATATACAAAATTAGGACTGATAATAGATAATTTCTTTGCTATGTTTGGGTATAGATTATCCGAGAAGCAGACCAAACTGTTCCGCAGAATTAACCGTTTGACTAAATGGACAGGCGAGGCAGTGGCAAAAGTAGAGGCCGATAAGGATACAATTGTTGTTGTTGACGGCATTCTTGCCTTGAATAATGAAGAGATAAACAAAATTAGTGATTACCGTATATTTATAAACGCACCATGGAAGGAGCGGCTATGTGCGGCAGTTCTCAGAGCAAGCGACAAGGGCGAAAGCAGATACGGTGGGATAAGTATCGCTGAAGTGATTGAAGCTTTTATTTTCAAACGCCCTGAGGAAGAGGCACTTATAAATGTTAGCTCTTACGATGCAAACTTGCTTGTTTCCAATAATCATTATGAGAAAGTGATAAAAGAAAGCTTAAACCAGATTTTAGAAGAGGAAACCTATAGCAGATTAAATGAGGATTTTTATGCCCAGTATTTTATTATTGCGGCGATTATGCTTGACCACAGCTTTAATGTAAAACATATTTTTGAGAAAAAACTTGGCGAAATAAACGAATTGATGAAAGGGATTAAGATAAAAGAGATGTATGAAGAAGGTAAGGGATTGCAGTTAGAGAAAGATGTTTGCCGTCTGGTTGAAAAGAAAACAACAGCTCTCCAACTGATTCTTGCTTTACTGCAAGTATTCCTTTTCCCCCAACGAGATAGCGAGGCAGAGAAAGTAGTTCTGCTTAAAAAGGCGGAGTTACTTGATTCAAGCAAAGAAGAGACACACGACAAAGTATTAGAACTAATATCCCAAAACAATAATTGGTTAGTTTATATATCTATGCTTAATTTATTAAATACATTAGGTTATGATACCCAGAATGTTCTTTGTCCATTGGATGCTTATTTCCCCAATGCTACAGCGAAGATCAAAAAAGATTTGCATAATTTAATAGAAAAAATCAATTCTAAATATGCAGGTATTATTGTTAAAATAGGTGTGCAGGAGTCCTCGTTTGTCAAAGGCACAATGATGTTTGGTTCGGATATTGACGGGTTAACTGTTTATTACAAACAAGGGGCTGCAGTTGAAGAGATAGAAGCGGCTAAGCAGGAGTTTGCAACAGGTCTGCGGGAAATAGGAATAGTTCAACAGCGTATAAAATGGAAAGAGGAGCAATTTATCCCGAGCGGGAAGAATGTTTTGTTGTTGTCCGATGGATTGCTATATGTTCAAGGGAGATTAAAATATAGGCAAAAAGATAGCAAGAGAGAAAAAACCTATATGCGTCGGCAGTTATTCAGGAGATGGAAGATAC
>DAOWIN010000155.1 GCA_030640885.1 Candidatus Omnitrophota bacterium | reverse complement strand
TTCTATTGCCAACAGTGATACGGTGTATGAGGTGAGGGGCGGGGGAAATGAATATTGTTATACCTATTATTCCACTTCTTTGGTTTCATGTAATTGTCCCGGTGTTGGTGAGATAAATAAAAAAGACCTTGGCGTCTGGGGCTGTTGCTGTAGTAGCGCCAACAGTTGTGGTGGCTCTTACAGTGCTTTTCGTCCTCCTGGTATTTTCTGTTCTGCCCAAGTTGGCGACCATACTGGCGCTTGGTGCGCTGGCCATAGTAATGATTTAGGATTAGCTTGCGTCTGCTGTAGATAGCAATTTTACATTTTACATTTTAATTTTTGATTTCTGACGACTGAGTGAAACGAAGGAGGAAGCTATGGCTCATAAAAAGGGACAGGGAAGTTCGCAAAACGGAAGAGATAGTCGAGCAAAGAGATTAGGCGTTAAGGTTTATGGCGGGCAGTCTATTCGGGCAGGGGGCATAATTATTCGCCAGCGGGGGACAAAATTTAAACCCGGTTTAAATGTAGGCATAGGAAGAGACGATACCCTATTTGCTTTGGCTTCAGGTGTTGTGGAGTTTAAAGGGAGAAGGGTGGTTATAACAGTTTAAAATTTTCAATTAACAATTATTACTCAACTTTAGCCAGGGGATTTGCCATTGGTTATTTATAATTTAGGGTTTGTTGGGTCTATCGGGTTTTAACTCTATAAACCCCATAAACTCTATAAACTGATTTAGCGACGAGCGAACGGAGTGAGTGAGGAAGGAGTGTTTGTTGATACTGCTAAAATTTATGTAAAGGCCGGTAAGGGCGGAAATGGTTGCGATAGTTGGGTAAGGAACCGCCGCGGTAAAAAAGTGCCCAATGGCGGGTTGGGTGGTAAAGGCGGGGATATAATTATCCGAGTCGATATAAACTTAACCACTCTTATTGATTTATCTTACCAACAGCACTATTCTGCTGAGAAAGGTGGTGGTGGTGGTAGCAATGAAAAGCAGGGGGGAAGAGGGCGCAATTGCCTAATTAATGTTCCTGCAGGCACTATCATAATTGATTTAGGCACTAATTGTTTATTGCGCGATTTAAGCAAAGCCGAAGATGAAGTAATTGTCGCCTATGGTGGAAAGGGCGGTTGTGCAAATATAAATAAGCCGGCTGAACAAGGGGAAGCAGGCGAAGAAAGGGAACTGCGTTTAGATCTAAAATTAGTTGCTGATGTAGGCATAATCGGTTATCCCAATAGCGGAAAATCAACCCTAATTTCCAAACTTTCTAATGTTAAGCCAAAGATTGCCGCTTATCCTTTTACAACCCTGAAACCGGTGTTGGGTGTAATTAAAGGCAAAAAGAATATTGTTATTTGCGAAATTCCCGGACTAATTAAAAACGCACATCAAGGTAAAGGTTTGGGCACATTTTTCCTGCGTCATATTGAAAGAACAAAATTGCTTATTCATTTGATTGATCTATCGCAGATAAATCAGGAAGATCCTTTATCTGCTTTCAATACATTGAATAAAGAATTAGAACTATATAACAAAGATTTGCTCGATAAAAAGCAAATTATTGTGCTTAGTAAATTAGATCTTCCACAAACGAAACAAGCCCTGTCTTTTTTCAAAGCAAGGATAAAAAGCAAGGTTTATCCAATATCTGCTTTAAATGGGGAAGGAATAGATGAATTACGAGAGGCGTTGGTAAATAATGTCTAAAGCAATTAAAGAGTCGAAAAAGATAGTAATTAAAGTAGGAACAGCGGTTATAACCAAGGATGGTTATTTGGAAGAGGAGCAAATTAAGAATATAAGTTCTCAGATTAAGAATTTAATAAAAAAAGACATTAAGGTCATTTTAGTAAGTTCAGGGGCAATTGCTTGTGGAATGGGAATATTGGGTTTTAAAAAAAGGCAGCATTTATTGCCTTTTCAACAGGGTTTAGCCGCATTGGGACAGAATGAATTGATGAATAGATATAGCCAATTTTTGAAGCCTAATTTAATTGCTCAGATTTTGCTTACTCGAGAAGATTTAAACCAGCGTCAGCGTTATCTAAATGTGCGTAATAGTCTGTTAACGCTCTGGCGGTGGAATGCAATTCCCATTATAAATGAAAACGACAGTGTTTCTGTAGAGGAAATAAAATTTGGTGATAATGATCAATTAGCGAGTTTGGTGGCAAATTTGGTTGGCGCCAACCTTTTGCTTATTCTTTCCGATGTGAACGGTTTGCATTCTTCCCAAGATGAAATAGTTCCTGTGGTGGAAAATATTACCCCAGCGATTGGAAAATTGATTTTTAAGCAAAAAGGCAATTTAGGCAAAGGAGGAATGCTTTCTAAAATTCAAGCCGTAAAAATAGCGGCAAAGGCTGGTATTCCTTCGTTAATTGTCAATGGAAGAGAAAAAGAGATTATCAAAAAGGTAATTGAAGGAGAAGAAAAGGGAACCTTATTTTTGCCCAAGCAGAAAAAAATAAAGGCGCGCAAGAGCTGGATTGCTTTTTCTTCTTTGCCGCGTGGAGATATTATTATTGATCAAGGGGCAGAAGAGGCTTTGGTTAAGAAGGGAAAAAGTTTGCTTTGCTCGGGGATTATTGCTGCAAATGGAAAGTTTGGACTTGGGGATGTTGTGCGAATATTAGATAAAAACAAAAAGGAATTAGCCCGAGGATTAACAAACTACTCTAACGAGGAAATAGGGCGAATAAAAGGTCTACAAAGCAGCCAGATTAAAACAGAATTGGGGTATAAATACTATGAAGAAATTATCCACCGAGATAATCTATATTGCCCAGCAAGCGAAGAAAGCGAGTGAGGGTTTAGCCAATTTGCCAACAGAGGTTAAAAATAAGGCTCTTTTGGCAATGGCTAAGGCAATCAGAGAAAGAAAAGAAGATATTATCCAAGCGAATAAGCAGGATTTAGAATTAAGCAAAGGAGAAAGTTCGGCGTTTATTCAGCGGATGGTTTTAGATGAACAAGGTGTTTTAAAAATAGCTGAGCATATTGAACAGGTTAGCAAATTGGATGACCCGGTCGGAAAAGTAATAAAGGAATGGAAAGCGGCGCAGGGTCTCCATATTAAAAAATTGCGCGTTCCTATTGGTGTAATTGCGGTTATTTATGAATCTCGCCCTGATGTTACCTCTGACTGTTCCGCACTTTGCCTGAAATCGGGAAATGCCGTTATTCTAAAAGGGGGAAAAGAAGCCCTAAATTCAAACAAGGCAATTGCTCATATTCTAACAGAGGCGGCGGCGGCCTATTTGCCTCAGGGAGCAATTAGTTTAATCCCTTTTCGCGAAAGAGAAGCAGTGGATATTCTGCTTGGTTTAAATGATTATATTGATTTAGTTATCCCGCGCGGTGGGGAATCCCTAATAAGAAAGGTGGTTGAAAAATCCAGAATACCTGTAATCAAGCACTATAAAGGAATTTGCCATATCTATGTTGACGAAGATGCCGATTTAGATATGGCTCAAGAGATATGCTATAATGCCAAGGTTCAGAAAGCGGCTACTTGCAATGCTGTGGAAACCCTTCTTGTGCATCAAGATAAGGTGGTGCCTTTTTTGCCGCTTATGTTAAAGAAATTTCAGAAAGCAGGCGTAGAGGTGAGAGGCTGTGAACAAACTCAAAAAGTAGTTAATTCAATAAGCAATTTAAAAATAAAAGCGGCAGAGGAGAAGGATTGGCAGACAGAGTATTTGGATTTAATTATTTCTGTAAAAATTGTTCAGGATTTGGGGGAAGCGATTGAACATATTAATAAATATGGCACAAAGCATTCAGATGCTATTATCACTGACAGTAAGAGCAAAGCTGAGGAATTTTTGCAGAGAATAGATTCAGCCTGCGTTTATTGGAATGCCTCTACCCGTTTCACCGATGGTTATCAATTTGGAATGGGAGCAGAAATGGGTATTAGTACTGATAAAATTCATTGTCGCGGCCCAATGGCTTTAGAAGAACTTACTTCTTATAAATATCTTATTTATGGGAAGGGACAGACGAGGAAATAAAGGCTACAAGCTGCAGGTTGCAAGTCGCAAGTTATAAAAGAAAAACTTGAAGCCTGAAACTTGAAGCCTGAAACTTGAATGCGTATCGGTATCTTAGGCGGAGTATTTGACCCTGTCCATTATGGACATTTATCATTAGCAGAGCAAGCAAGGGAAGAGCTGTCTCTGGAGAAAATAATCTTTATTCCTTCTTTCATTTCACCTTTTGGAAAGGATTCTATCCCCTCCTTCGAGCGCTATAAAATGCTTCGCTTAGCTATAGAGAACAATCCTTTCTTTGAGGTTTCTCCTATAGAAATAAAACAAAAGGGAGTTTCTTATTCCATAGATACAGCAAGGAAGTTAAAAAAGAAATATAAGCAAAAAGAGCTTTTTTTTATATTGGGTTCAGATACTTGGAATCAGTTTTCTTCTTGGAAGGATAGTCGTGAGCTTATAAGATTGCTCCAATTTGCGATTATAGAGAGGAAAGGATTTCCCTTAAAAGAGAGTGATTTTAATGGTTCTATAGTAAGGATTTACAGAGAGGTTTTCCCCATCTGTTCTTCTCAGATCAGAGGGAGGATAAAGCAGAATATGTCCATTCGTTATTTAGTTCCCGAAAAGGTAAGAAGATACATTTTAAAAAAGAAGTTGTATAAATAATAAATTTGTGCTAAAATAAACTTTCAAAATAGAACATCGGTGATTTGTTCCAGAAATATCTTCTGGAAGTTTTTAAGGAAATAAAATAGGGGAAGTGTTATGCAGAAATATGAAGGAATGCTTATTTTGGAACCTCGTTTGAGTGAAGAAAGGCGGTTGGAAATTGGCAAGAAGATTGAGGAATTAATTGTGCAGGAGAATGGAAAGATGAAGAATTTCCAGATTTGGGGACAGCGAAGATTAGCTTATGAAATAAATAAACTGAAAGAGGGTTTTTATTATTTATTTCATTTTTCTGCAGAGGCGCAAGCGGTAAATAAATTAAAAAAAACTTGTCGTTCAGAAGAAGATATTTTACGGCTTTTTGTTATGAAAATGAAGTAAGAGGGGGAGATTATGAATGGGGTGAATAGAGTTTTTGTGGGAGGAAATTTAACCCGCGATCCAGAATTGCGTTATACGCCGCAAGGTTCAGCAGTGGTAAATTTTAGTATTGCTATGAATAGAATTTATACCACTCAAGCTGGCGAGCGAAAAGAAGAGGTAGAATTTATGCGTATTGTTGTTTGGGGGAAGCGAGCCGAGGTTTGCAGTAAGTATTTAAGCAAGGGAAGGTCGGTATTGGTAGAGGGGAGATTAGCCACTCGTTCTTGGGAGGGGCAGGATGGTGCGAAAAAAACTGTTACAGAAGTTATTGCCCAACAGGTTCATTTTTTAGGTGGACAAAAAGGAACAGCGGGGGAAAATGATTCTTCCATAGGGTTAACTAAGGAAGCAGGTTTGAATAAAGATGAGTTATCTGCGGGAGCGGATTTTTCTTCCGGGAATGAGCGGCAGGAATTTTTGGATGCAAGCCATACTTCCGAGGGAGATAAGCCGCCATTTTAATTAACACTGATTACACTGATAAGAACACTGATGTCACTGATAAATCATCAGTGTAATCAGTGATTGCAAATGAAAAGAAAAGTATTAAAAAAGAAAGTAAAGAAAGTAAAGAAAAAAGAGGGAGTATTTATTGATAAGAGGGTTAAGGGTTGCAGATTTTGCGGACGGAGCGACAAAACTTCTCAAGGCAGCAAAAAGCCCTCTGTTGATTACAAAAATATTGAGTTGCTCAAAAGATTTGTTAGCGAAAAAGGAAGAATTGCCCCACGGCGAATTTCCGGAGTTTGCGCTAAACATCAGCGAGAATTAGCCAAAGCGATTAAGCGAGCAAGAAATATTGCTTTGTTGCCGGGATAATAAACACTGATAGCACTGATTTTCAACACTGATAGCACTGATGTTTTATTAGTGTAATCAGTGATACTATGAAACTAATCTTACTGACTGACATTCCCAAATTAGGAAAGAGCGGAGACATTGTAGAAGCAAAAGATGGTTATGCCCGCAATTTTCTTATCCCTCAGAAAATAGCCCTGCCAGCGACCCCTCAGAGTATAAAGCTTACCCGACAAAAAAAAGAACGAGAAATAGAAAAAGAAAAAGCAGAAAAGGAGAAGATAGGCAAATTAGCCGAAAAAATTTCTAAAATCTCCTGCACAATTTCTGCGCATGCCGGAGATGAAGACAAACTTTTTGGAGAAATCACCAATAAAAACATTGCCAAAAGTTTAGCCGATAAAGGTATAGAAATTGACAGGAAGAGAATAAAGGTTAAAGAGCCAATTAGAAAATTAGGGGTTTATGATGTAGAAATTAAATTGCATCCTGATATCGCAGCAAATCTGCGGCTATGCGTGGTAAAAGACGAAAGTAGTAAGAAGAAATAAGATAATTTTGTATGCATAAAGTCATTCTTTAAAACAAGAAAGCAGTTGTTAAAAGAGAAGTAGGGATGAGTACTGAAAGCTTAAAGAAAATACCGCCGCAGAATTTGGAAGCTGAGATGGCGGTTTTGGGTTCAATGCTTTTAAGCAAAGAAGCAATTTCGCATGCAATTGAGATCTTAAAAGAGGAGTATTTTTACGAAAGTAAACACCGTCAGGTTTTTTCAACTATTCTTAGTTTATCCGAAGAGAATAAAGCCGTAGATTTAGTCACCCTTAAAGAAAGATTAAAAAAGAAGAAGATTTTAAAGGAGGTTGGCGGTGTTGCTTATTTAACAACTTTAACTAATGTTGTTCCTACGGCGGCGAATATTGAGCAATATGCTCACATTGTAAAAGAAAAAGCACTTCTG
>DAOWIN010000081.1 GCA_030640885.1 Candidatus Omnitrophota bacterium | reverse complement strand
TAACCGCCGCTCCGCAAGGAGTTTGATGTTTGACTATAGCTACTGCTGGTTGTTCAAATTGAGATACTATTTTATAAACTAAATCCACATCGGCAAAATTGTTATATGACAACTCCTTCCCATTCAATTGTTCAATTTTTTCAGCGGATAGCGGATAGCGGATAGCGGATAGCGTATATACTCCCGCTTTCTGATGCGGATTCTCGCCGTAGCGCAAATCTTTAATTTTCTTTAACTGTAAACTCAAATTTTCAGGAAGCGTATCTTTTGGCAAAGGACGGAAATAACTTTCTAAAAAATTAGAAATTATATTGTCGTATTTACTAGTAACTCTAAAGGCCTCAATAGCTAAATTGCTTAGTGTTTTTTCAGATAAATAACCAGCATTGTTTTTCAATTCTTCTAAAATTTGTCCATACTGTTCGAGAGAAGAAACTGCGGCTACACGCCCAAAGTTTTTTGCCCCTGAACGCAAAAGACTTATCCCACCAATATCAATGTTCTCTAAAATTTCGCTTAATTCCTTTTTTTGCCGCGCCGCTTCAGCAAAGGGATAAAGGTTCACCACCACCATATCTAATGGCAAAACCTTATTTTTCTTCAACTCTTCCTGATGCTCTTTACTACTTAAAGCAAGTAAACCAGCGTGAATTTTGGGATGTAAAGTTTTTACTCTACCGTCAAGCATTTCGGGATAATGTGTCCAATCAGAAATAGATTTCGCTGAAATATTTTTACTTTGCAATAATTTACAAGTCCCGTTAGTAGCCAAAATTTCAATGCCCGACTTCTTTAATCCACGCGCAAACTCCGTTATTCCCTTCTTATCATAAACACTGATTATTGCTCTCTTTATTTCTCTCTTCATCTTCCCCTATTGCCTACAACCTATCTTCTATCATCTTTATTTAAACAAACTATGCCTCACAATAAAAGAGGCAAAAACCATTGAAACCATTGACATTAACTTAATTAAAATATTTAGGGCTGGACCGGCTGTATCTTTGCAGGGGTCGCCGACTGTATCACCCACTACTGCGGCTTTGTGTATATCCGAACCCTTGCCGCCGAGATTTCCTTCTTCAATATATTTTTTGGCATTATCCCAAGCCCCACCACTGTTAGCCATCATTATTGCCAAAGCAAATCCGCTAACCAATGCCCCGGAAAGCAAACCTACAACTCCTTCTACACCGATCAATAAACCCACGACTATAGGAGCAATAATCGCTGATAGCGAAGGAAAAATCATCTCTTTTTGAGCGGCTTTGGTTACAATGTTAATACAACGGGCATAATCAGGTTTTTCTTTTCCACTCATCAATCCTTTAATCTGTTTAAATTGCCGACGCACCTCTTCAACTATCTTTCCGGCGGCTTTACCTACCGCCTTCAAAAGAAGGGAAGAAAAAAAGAAAGGAAGCATCCCGCCAATAAATAATCCGCTAATCAAACGCGGATTTAACAAACTCAAATCTATATCTCTCCCTAATATATGCACATGCTCGCGATAAGCGGCAATTAAAGCCAAGGCAGTAAGCGCCGCCGAACCAATGGCAAAACCCTTGCCCGTAGCCGCGGTAGTATTGCCTAATGCGTCCAAAGCGTCTGTTCTCTTTCGCACCTCTGGCGGCTGATGCGACATTTCGGCAATTCCTCCGGCATTATCAGCAACCGGCCCATAGGCGTCGGTTGCTAAGGTTATTCCCAAAGTAGAAAGCATCCCTACGGCGGCAACACCTACGCCGTATAGCCCTAAATTGGAATTCCCAAAGCCCCCGGCAAAATAATAGCTGCCTAAAATTGCCATTGCCACAGTAATTACAGGCACAAAGGTAGAAAGCATTCCTACTGATAAACCATTAATAATCACGGTTGCCGGACCTGTTTTTGCTGACTCTGCAATTGAACGCGTCCAACGATAGCGAGAGGAGGTAAAACATTCAGTGCTTATCCCTAAGATTAAACCGGCAATCAATCCTGAAAGCAAAGAAAAATAAACGCCAATATGGTTGCCGATATTTCTCTGGACAATAAAAAAGGTAACCCCTGCAATCAACAGAGCGCTGATAAAAATCCCTCGCCGCAGACTGAATAAAAGCGCCCCTTGATCTGCCTTTTCTGAAGAACGCACAAAAAGGGTGCCGATAATTGAACAAATAATCCCAGCGGCGGCCATTACCAAAGGAACAAAAACCCCGCGTAGTCCCAAACCCGCCGCTACAGCTAAAGCCATCGTGGCAATAATTGCATCCACATAGGATTCGTATAAATCTGCGCCCATCCCGGCAACATCCCCAACATTATCGCCTACATTATCAGCGATTACGGCTGGATTGCGAGGGTCGTCCTCAGGTATATTCTTTTCTATTTTACCTACCAAATCTGCTCCTATATCAGCGGCTTTGGTAAAGATGCCTCCGCCCACGCGGGCAAACAAAGCCATTGCTGAAGCCCCCATGCCGAAACAAAGCATAGAGCTGGTAATATTCTGAATCTTTAAAGCCTCTGCACAGGGCTGAATATGAGTGTAATACCAATCAAGCAAAAAATAACCGATAGATAAATCAATCAAGCCAATACCTACTACCAAAAGTCCCATTACTGTCCCGCTGGAAAAGGCAATACGCAATCCTTTATTTAAACTATGTCTGCAGGCTTCGGTAGTGCGAGCGCTAGACTTAGTGGCAATAATCATTCCAATATAGCCACACAATCCAGAGAAAAAACCTCCACTCAAAAAGGCAATCGGCACAAAGATTACAAAATAACCCTTTAGGGAAAGATAAAGCAAAATTAGAAAAACTAAGCCAAAAAATATCCCTACACTTTTGTATTGCCGCTTCAAAAATGCACGCGCACCCTCCTGCACTGCAGCGGCAATCCCTTTCATCTCGGGAGTACCTTCACTTTGCTTCAAAATAGTTTTAATCAAATAACCTACAAACAACAAAGCCGAAACCGCACTCAAAAGAACAAAATAGAACATTAAACCTCCTCCAATGACTAATTGACCTAAATGATAGCCACCCAGCAACCAGTCACCCAGCACTGACTGGGAAACTGGGGGTCTGGGGAACTGGGTGCCCCAATGAGTTAGAGCAATTAGAAATTAGACATTTTAATTATACTCATTCATCGCCTTTTCTATACCTTCTTTCATTATCAGATCTACCGCCTGCGTTGCTTTTACAACTACTTCTTTAATTATCCTTTTTTCTTCTCGAGTAAATTTGCCTAAAACATAATCTGCAGCGGATAGCGGATAGCGGATAGCGGATAGTGGGGAAATGCCGACACGCAAACGCCCAAACTCTTTTGTCCCTAAACAATCAATTATTGATTTTAAACCATTATGCCCGCCGCCGCTCCCCTTTTTGCGAGTGCGTATTTTTCCCAAAGGAAGGTTTAAATCATCGCAGATTACCAAAATATTTTTGTTGTCAATATGGTATTTTTGGGCGAGCTTTTTTATCACTTCGCCACTACAATTCACATAACTCAGCGGTTTGCATATAACTACCTTTTCCTGCCTTATCCAAGCAATGTCCGCCTTAAAGATCTTTTGCCTTTCCCAAACAAGCTTTTTCTGTTTAACAAATTCCTCAACAACCAAAAAACCTAAATTATGTCTTGTCCAGCGATACTTGATTCCCGGATTACCTAAACCAACGATAAGTTTAAACACTATTACTTTGCAGCATTAATCTTTGAGAGGAATTTTGCGTTTTGAACGAACATCAAATTTAGCACATAACACATAGCGTTTAGCGGATAGTAAAGAATAAAAACCTTGGAATTTATAATTTCTTATCTTTCTATACGCTATACGCTAACCGCTAT
>DAOWIN010000115.1 GCA_030640885.1 Candidatus Omnitrophota bacterium | reverse complement strand
ATTGACAGTCTTACCGTAGGCAGAACAGAAGATTCAAGTATTTCGGAAATGACTGTTGTTGCTGAGGGAGATGAGCGTATTCTTGAACAAATTGCTAAGCAATTATACAAATTGATTGATGTAATAAAGGTTGAAGATTTAACCAAAACCCAAGCAGATTTTATTGAACGGGAATTAATTTTGATACGATTAAGGATTAGTCCAGCAGAGGAGAAAAAATTTCAGCAGGTTTTCAAAGAAAGTGAAGCGCGGATTCTAAAAAGAAACAAGGATATTTTGCTTGTAGAGATTGTTAACAATCAGGATAAAATCGAATCAGCATTAAATTTGTTCAAACAATTTGATATTCAGAGAGTTTTTAGAACCGGAAAGATTGCGATGAAATTATAAGCACTGATTACACTGACCCGCCTGAGGCGGGCTGATTGCACTGATTAAAAACACTGATGAGTATTGGTGCTGTCAGTGTTGAAAAAAGTGAGTAATATTCGCAACATTGCTCTATTTTCACATTCAGGAGCTGGGAAAACCTCCTTAGCCGAAGCGTTTTTGTTTAACAGCAAAGAAATAAGCCGTTTGGGCAAAGTAGAGGAAGGAAATACAGTTAGTGATTACAGCGTGCAGGAGATTGAGCATAAAATTTCTTTAAACCTTTCCGTTCTTCATTGTTATCACAATAATACAAAGATAAACATTTTAGATACGCCCGGTTATGCAGATTTTATTGGTGAGACAATCTCAGGGTTGACAGCGGCAGAGGCAGGAATTTTAATTATTGATGCCCTTTCCGGTATAGAAGTAGGCACTGAACGTTGCTACAATTTCTTAAAAAAGCAGCAAATTCCCTTTATCGTCTTTGTAAATAAACTGGATAAGGAAAATACGGATTTTTTTCAGGTCGTAGAAACGCTTCAAAAGAGCTTTGGGAAAAGCTGTTTTTCTTTTCAATATCCAATAGGAAAAGGGGCTTCGTTTAAACAAGCAGTTAATGTTTTATGTTCTGATATTGAAAAATTAGCCGATGAAGCTCAGCCGAAAGTTGAACAATGGAAAAGGGATGTAATTGAGATAATTGCTGAAAGCGATGATACTTTACTGGAAAAGTATCTTGAAGAGGGTGAGCTTTCAGTTGAGGAAATAAAAAAAGGGTTGCAAAAGGGGTTTGCTGAGAGAAAAATCATACCTATCTTTTGTGGTTCAGTTTTAAAGAATATTTCTCTAGATTTTTTATTGGAAGCAATCGTAGACTTTTGTCCCCCGCCTCTTTCTTTGCATAAAGGAATTAACCCGCAAACTAATCAAGAAGAGGAGAGAAAGAGCGACGCACCCTTTAGCGGGTTAATATACAAGACAATTTCTGATCCCTATGTTGGGCAATTGAGTTTATTCAAGGTCTTTTCTGGCGAGATTAATTCTAATACTGGGTTTTACAACTCTAGCAAAAGGGAAAAGGAACGTATCGGACAGCTCTATTTTTTGCAGGGCAAGGGGCAAAAGCCGGTAGAAAAGATAGGAGCAGGAGATTTAGGGGCAGTAGCAAAACTGAAAAACAGCCATAGCGGTGATAGTATATGCGCCGAGAAAAATCCGATTGTCTTTTCGGGTATTGAATTTCCTCATCCTCTGCTTTCTCTTGCCTTGAAACCAAAGTCAAGCAAGGATGAAGCCAAAATTTCTGATGTTTTAACAAAACTTACCCACGAGAATCCTACCTTTCAAATCTCTCGCGACCAACAGACAAAGGAATCAATTATTTCGGGGATGGGTAATTTCTGTTTGGAGATTACCATTGCTCGCCTGAAAAAAGAGTTTAAATTAGAACTCGAGGTAGGAGAACCCAAAATTGCCTATAAAGAAACGATTGTTGGTAATAGCGAGGTACAGGGAAAATATAAACGACAGAGCGGCGGGCATGGCCAGTATGGTGATGTTTGGTTAAAGCTTGAGCCATTGGAGCGGAGCAAGGGTTTTGAATTTGTAAATAAAATTGTTGGGGGAAAAATTCCTCGCCAATATATTCCAGCGATTGAGAAGGGAGTAAAGCAAGCGATGTCTGAAGGAGCGATTGCGGGTTATCCGTTAATAGACCTAAAAGTTACTGTCTATGATGGTTCTTTCCACGCAGTAGATTCTTCGGATTTGGCTTTTCAGATTGCGGCGGCAATGGCTTTGCGTAAAGGGGCGCTGGAGGCAAAACCAGTGCTTTTAGAGCCAATTGTAGAAGCTGAAATTGATGCTTCTGCAAACTGTATGGGCGATATAAACAGCGGTTTAAGTTCTAAGCGAGGAAAAATTATAGGAGTGGAACAAACAAGGATTAAGGCTTTTGTTCCTTTGTCTGAGATGTCGCATTATACGGCAGATTTGAAGTCGATTAGCGGCGGTAGGGGTTCTTTTTCAATGAAGTTTTCGCATTATGCAGTTGTGCCGCAGAAGGTCCGTGAGAAAATAATAGCGGTTAGCGTATAGCGTATAGAAAAATAAGAAACTATAAATTCCGAGACTTTTATTCTTTACTATCCGCTAAACGCTATGTGCTATATGCTAAATTTGGTGTTCGTTCAAAACGCAAAATTTCTCTCACGAATTAATGTTATGGTATATTAGCAATGCAAAATGGTAATAACAAAGGCCAAATAATCCTCGAGTCTGCTTTGATTTTTTGTATTGTAATCGGTTTTTTTATGTTTATATTTTATAAGGTAATTCATCCGGTAAATAGAATGATGGTAAGTGAATATAGAGAGTATATGGAAGATGAGGGCAGGGTTGGTGGGCGGATTGAGGTGACGAAGCCACAATAAGCTACAGGTTGCAGGTTGCAAGCTACAGGTAAGATAAAAGAAAGAATTGGAGGAATAAATGGAAGTAAAAGAATTAATTGCCAAAGAGGTAGAAAATGTTCCCGAAGCATATCTCATAGAGATACTGGATTTTATTCGATTTTTGGAGAACAAGGCTTTAGAACAAAAGATGGAAATTACTTTAGCAAGTGAAACATCCCTTAAAAAAGATTGGTTGAGACCTGAGGAGGATGAGGCATGGAAAAACTTGTAAAAGGAGATGTAGTAGTTATTCCTTTCCCCTTCTCAGATTTAACCCAAACCAAAAGACGACCATCTTTGATAATTGCTGAGTTAGAAGGTGATGATTTAATTCTTTGCCAGATAACCAGTTAATCTATTAAAGACAGATACGCAGTTTCAATTGACGAGAATGATTTTGAAACAGGGACGCTTAGGCGAAGAAGCAATGTCCGACCAAACCGTATATTTACAGCAGATCGTCATATTATCCTCTATCAAGTTGCTCATCTTAAAGCTGAAAAGACGAATCAAATAATTGATAGGATAATAGGTATTCTTCAACAATGAATCGGAATGATATGAAAAATAATCCGCAACCCGCAAATGGCCAAATTGTAATCTTCCTCGTTTTTTTGTTAGCGGTGTTGCTTGCTTTTATGGGGGGGATAATTAGTGTAGGGAATAAATCGCTTAAGAATTTGAGGATGCAGAATGCCGCTGATGCCGCCGCATTGGCCGGGACCGCTTGTTTGGCAAGGGGATTAAATACTATGGCAGATGTTGCTGCTTCAATCTTGAATCCTCATGGGGAAGGCGGCGGAAGTCTTATCTATAATAATCCTGGGCGTCCCTTTGTTGCTTTTTATGGGGGAGTTAGAGCCCCTGTTGAAATTAGTATGCAGAATAGAGGGCAAAGCGTGTCTTCTGCCTATGACACTAAACGGCTTTATTTTGATGCTTTGCGGTATAGTAAGGGAAAGGTTATTAATAGAGGCGAGCCCGATGACAATAAAGCAGCGGCTTTAAGTTCAGGGACAGTGAACACAATTATAGGGGAGCATCTTAGACTGATTGACGATGCCGTAAATCAGACAAGGGAAGAATATGTAGGCGGAGAAGCGAGTGAGGAGTTTAATGCCAAGATAGTAAAAACGAGCCAGCAGTTTGCTTATGAGAACGGTTATGCTTATGCCGGTATTTCTTCTTTAGAAGAAGGAGCGAGCGTAGAAGAGGGTTGGCAGCCCGATTGGGACGAGGGGGCAGAAAAGGTTGCGATAAGATATAGCTATTGGAAAGAACCTCCTAGAAGTGGAAAGGACAGGCATCACTGCGGAGGTTTTGATTGCGGAGGATGGTGTAAACCTTGCGCAGTTAAGGCTTATTACTCAGGAGACTGTTGCAAGTCTAGTATATTAGGTTGCAAGAAGCATTGGCGCCATTGCTACTGCAAAAAATGCTGGCAGAAAAAGGAAATCAACTCTGATTTTCCATCGCCACAGCCTTTTTGGATAAAAGGAACGCCGCGCTCTACAGAAGTAAATGTTAGTGTTCAATCTGCCGACGGAACAACAAGGCGCGCGAAGGGAGAGATTACCAATATTCGTTCCGGCAGCAATCCTGATGGAGGTCAGCTTTTCCCACCCCAGTCCAATTTCAAAATCCAACTTTCAGAATGATAGCGGACAGCGGATAGCGTTTAGCGTATAGTGAAGACAAAAACCTTTAAAGATCTTGTAGTTTGGCAAAAGGCATATAAATTAGTTTTAGAGATGTATAAGATTACAAAAGATTTTCCCAAATATGAACTGTATGGATTAGTTCAACAGATGAGAAGAGCATCAGTATCTATACCTTCTAATATATCCGAGGGTTATGGAAGAAAACATAAAGCAGAATATAGACAGTTTTTATCGATAGCTTACGGTTCTTTATCAGAATTAGAAACCCAATATTTATTAGCAATAGAT
>DAOWIN010000065.1 GCA_030640885.1 Candidatus Omnitrophota bacterium | reverse complement strand
CTGAATTCCTTTATAATCGCCTCTGAAATTGTAATATCGTTTAGTTTCATAATAAACTCCAAACCCCAACAACCAATCAAACCCTAAATCCCAAACCCCAATGTTGTTATTTCTTATTTGGGATTTAAAGAATTGGGATTCTTGCCCTGTTAAATAAAATTCTTTGAATTTTAGACCGCAGGTCTATTTAACAGGGTGAAATTGGACATTGGGATTTGGTCATTGGGATTTCCGAATTTCGCCTTTGGCGAAATTCGGTGGTGCCCCAAGCCCGACTTGAACGGGCGACACCAGGTTTAGGAAACCTGTGCTCTATCCTGCTGAGCTATTGGGGCGGTCAAGCTTCAAGTTGCAAGCTACAAGCTACAAGCAAGAAACCTAAAATCTAATATTTTTCTTTTTTTCTTACCTGAAGCTTGATGCTTGTAGCCTGTAGCCTATTCCTCCCTCTCTATTTCCGCAAACAATTTTAACTTTTCTATTGCTCTTTTTTCAATCTGACGCACCCTCTCCTTGCTAATCTTAAAAATCTCGGCTGTTTGTCCCAAAGTATGTGGATTACCTTGGGATAAACCATATCTTAAGCAAAGTACCTCTCTTTCCCGTTCACTAACTAATTCTAAAAGATTAGCAATCCTTTCTTTCTGCTGCGGTTCGCTAAATATTTTTAAAAAAGAGCTATCGGATAAAACATCACCGAATCGTTTTCCTTCTTCTCTGCCAATAAATTTGTCTAAAGAAAGCATTGCCATTGAAAACCGGCTTATTTCCCTTGTTTTTTGCAGAGAAAATTTCGTTTCTTTGGCAATCTCTTCCATAGTAGGCTGCCGTTGTAATTTCTGGGAAAGAAATTCGCTTGCCTTTTTGTATTTGGCAAGCTTTTCGCTCTGATAAACTGGAAGACGAATTGCACGCGACTGTTCGGCAATCCCCCGCACAATTGCCTGCCTTATCCACCATGAAGCATAAGTGGCAAAACGATGCCGCCGCTCAAGTTGAAATTTTTTTAATGCTTTTATTAAACCGATGTTGCCTTCTTCAATTAGGTCAAGAAAAGGAATGCCTAAATAAAAATATCTTTTGGCAATTTTAATCACTAAACGCAAGTTGGCTTGGATCAATTTTTGACGCGCGCCCTGCTCGCCTTTTTTCGCCCGTTGAATAAGCTCCCGTTCTTCTTGTTTATTCAGAAGAGGAGTTTTTCGCACATCGGATAGATATATTTGTAAGGCATCTCTCTTGAGCATCATAATAAGGTCACCCAGTTTCCCAGACCCCCAGTCTCCCAGTCAGTGCTGGGTAGCTGGGTGACTGGTAGCTGGGAGACTTCTTATTGCCGCCTGCGCTGCTGCCAAACGAGCGATAGGTACACGGAAGGGTGAACAACTCACATAGTTTAAGCCAATCCGATAGCAATATTCTACCGAAGAAGGCTCGCCGCCATGTTCTCCGCAAATTCCAATCTTTAAATCAGCGCGACTGCTCCTTCCTTTCTGAACAGCCATTTCTACTAACTGTCCCACTCCGCGTTGGTCAAGAACTGCAAACGGATCATCGTTTAAAATTCCTTTTTCAACATAAGCAGGCAAAAATTTTCCAGCGTCATCACGCGAAAAACCAAATGCCATTTGAGTAAGATCGTTAGTGCCAAAGCTGAAAAACTCTGCTTCGCGAGCAATCTCATCAGCGGTGAGAGCGGCGCGGGGAATCTCAATCATTGTACCAATTAGATAATCCAATTTTGTCTTTTGTTCATCCATTACTTTTTGGGCAACGGCGACAATAACGCTTTTTTGAAGATTAAACTCTTTTACTTCGCTTACCAAAGGCACCATTATCTCAGGCGTCACTGAAATTTCCTCTTTAGCCAACTCGCAAGCCGCTTCAAAAATTGCCCTTGCCTGCATTTCGGTAATTTCTGGATAAATAATTCCTAAACGGCAGCCGCGATGTCCCAGCATTGGATTTATTTCGTGTAAGCTTTGAATCTTTTTTTGTAATTCCTCTGGACTAACTCCAATATTAGCAGCAGTTTCTTGAATTCCCTCTTCGCTCTGCGGTAAAAACTCATGCAAAGGCGGATCCAACAATCTAATAGTCACCGGCAATCCTCGCATCGCTTTAAATATTCCTTTAAAATCATCTTTCTGCATCGGCAATAATTTTTGCAGCGCCTGCAAACGGCTGTCTTTATCCTTTGCCAAAATCATCTCCCTTACAATTGGCAACCGTTCTTTACCAAAAAACATATGCTCTGTCCTGCAAAGCCCAATACCCTCTGCCCCAAACTCACGCGCCTTGCAAGCGTCCTGCGGGGTATCGGCGTTTGTCCTTATTTTTAATGTTCGCGACTCGTCAGCCCAATCCATTAAAGTAGTAAAATCATTGCTCAAATCGGATTCTATTAAACTTGCTTCCCCTAAAATTACCCGACCAGTGCTTCCATCTAAACTAATATGATTTCCTTCCTTTATCTTTAAATCCCCAACGCTGAATTCTTTATCTTTTTCATTTACTGCAATGCTTTCACAGCCAGCTACACAACATTTCCCCATCCCTCGGGCAACCACAGCGGCATGACTCGTCATTCCCCCGCGGGCGGTCAAAATTCCTTGCGCAACAGCCATTCCGCCAATATCCTCGGGTGAGGTCTCCATTCGAACCAAAATAACCTTTTCATTTTTCCCCTTCTCCTGAGCCTCCTTAGCTGTAAAAACTACTTTACCCACTGCCGCTCCTGGAGAAGCCGGCAAACCTTTGGCAATAACTCTAATCTCGGCTTTGGGATCAATCATCGGATGCAAAAGCTGGTCTATCTGCTTAGGCTGGACCCGCATCACCGCTTCCTTTTTATTAATCAATCCCTCTTGAACCATATCTACAGCTACCTTTACCGCACTATGAGCAGTACGCTTGCCAGTTCTTGTTTGCAAAATAAAAAGTTTACCTTTTTCAATGGTAAATTCCATATCCTGCATATCACGGTAATGCAATTCTAATTTTTGGTAAATTTCTTCCAATTGCTGATAAACAACAGGCATTTCTTGCTTTAATCTATCAATATGTTCGGGAGTTCTAATTCCGGCAACCACATCCTCGCCTTGTGCATTTAACAAATACTCTCCATAAAATTTCTTTTCGCCGGTGGAAGGATTGCGGGTAAAGGCAACACCTGTCCCTGAATCGCTACCCATATTGCCAAATACCATCATTTGCACATTCACCGCCGTGCCCAAATCATCGGGAATATTGTGCAGTTTGCGATAGGTAATTGCCCGCTCATTATCCCAAGAACTAAATACCGCAGTATAAGCCCTTTTTAATTGTTCTTGCGGGTTGTCCGGAAAATCAATTCCTTTTTCTTGTTTCACTAAATCCTTATATTCCTGTACCAATCCCTTCAAGTCTTGGGCGTCTAAGTCGGTATCAGCTTTAACACCTTTTGCATCTTTTTTTTTCTGCAAAATTTCTTCAAACTTGCTATGCTCAATTCCCAAAACTACATTGGAAAACATCTGCACAAAACGGCGATAGGCATCATAACTAAACCTTTCGTTATTAGTACTTTTGATTAATCCTTCTATTGTCTGTCCGTTTAATCCCAGATTAAGCACGGTGTCCATCATTCCGGGCATTGAAAACGCCGCCCCGGAACGCACAGAAACTAAAAGAGGGTTTTGGGAATCGCCCAATTTTTTGCCGCTTGCCTCTTCCAATTTTTTTAAATTCTCGACAAGCTCTCCTTCTAATCCTTCAGGATAAGAATGATTTTTTTGATAACAATTGCAAACCTCCGTAGAGATAGTATAACCAGCCGGGACAGGAATTCCCAAATTGGTCATCTCGGCTAAATTTGCTCCCTTGCCGCCTAAAAGTTTTTTCATTTCCGCCTTTCCATCCGCCTTTCCGCCGCCAAAAAAATAAACATACTTTGCCATTATGCCTCCTTTTTAAGATGAAATATGTTCGCTTTGCTCACGAAATATGCAACCTATGGTTGCGAAATTTGTCCACCTCTGGCGGACGAAACTTATTGAAATCAATTTCTATGAATTTCTACTTTGGAGATTCTTCCAATTTCTCTCCCAAATATTCTTTTAACTTACCCACCGCAATTCTTTCCTGTTGCATCGTATCCCTTTTACGCACAGTAACCTTTTTGTCTTCCAAAGAATCAACATCAACGGTTATACAATAAGGTGTGCCGATTTCGTCTTGACGGCGATATAATTTGCCGATAGAAGCGGTATCATCGTATTTGGCAACGAAATGCGGCGACAAAGTTTCTCTTATTTTAGTTGCCATCTTCACAATTTCCGGTCGGTTACGCAATAAAGGCAAAATCGCAACCTTTATGGGAGCAAGGTTTTGAGCAAGACGCAATACCACCCTCTTTCTCCCTTTAACATCCTCCTCGTGGTAGGCATCAACCAAAAAAGCGAGCAGGGCGCGGTCAACTCCCCCTGAAGGTTCAATCACATAGGGGATAACCCCCTTACAACTTAAATCTTCACCGCTACATTTTTGGTGCTGTTTTAAATCAAAATCCTGTCGGTTAGCAATCCCCTCCAACTCTTTCCAACCAAAGGGAAACTTATATTCAATATCTGTGCAGGCTTTAGCATAATGAGCAAGCTGTTCTTGACTATGCGATTGGAGCCGCAAATTCTCCTTTTTAATTCCCAAATTAATATACCAATCAAATCTTTCGTGGACCCAATATTTATACCACTTTTCTGCTTCTTGCGGTTTGACAAAATACTCCAACTCCATTTGTTCAAACTCACGCGAGCGAAAAGTAAAATTGCCGGTGGTAATCTCATTGCGAAAAGCCTTGCCCATCTGGGCAATGCCAAAAGGAAGTTTTTTATGCAGGGTTTGGCAAACATTAACAAAATTTACAAAAATTCCCTGAGCCGTCTCAGGACGCAAAAATATTTCCCGCTCGCCTTCAACCGCTCCAATTGAGGTTTTAAACATCAAGTCAAATGCCTTCACTGAAGTTAACTCCCCACCACACTCGGGACATTTCGGCGCTCGGTTCTCGGCGCTCGGTTCTCGGTGCTCGGTTTTTTCTGTTCTCTGTTCTCTGTTTTCTATAGACTGTTGACTGTTGACTGTTGACTGCTGACTGGTAATTTCGTCATAACGAAATCGCTTTTTGCACTTCTTGCAATCAACTAATTCATCTGCAAAGTTTTTTGTATGCCCAGAGGCTTCCCACACATTAGGATTCATTAAAATCGCCGCATCCAAACCCTCTACATCCTCTCGCTGATGCACCAAATTTTTCCACCAGAGATTTTTTATATTCCTTTTGAGTTCTACACCTAAGGGCCCATAATCCCAAACACTGCTCAACCCACCATAAATTGCACTGCTCTGAAAAATAAATCCGCGCCGTTTACATAATGAAACAATTTTATCCATAATCATGCTACAAGCTTCAAGCCACAGGCTACAGGCAAGAGAAAAATCTTATACTTTAGGTTTTTCTTGCTTGTAACTTGAAACTTGCGGCTTGTAGCTTGCAACTATCACCTTTTCTAAAAATTCCTGTGTTTTTAACTCTTTTTGCAGATGAGAAGAAAGCAGATTTTTCAGAACTTCGTTGATTTGCTTGTTGATTTGGGGACTTATTCTAAGCGAAAGTCCCTTCTTTATACCCTCTTTTTTCAAGTAAGACAAACAAGCTACTGTCCCCGGCAAAGCACTGCCGCCTACACTTCGTAGGTATAAGTTAGGCAGGTTCTCTAAAGATGGGAAAACTCCCAACAAACTAAGTAATTTTATCTCAAAAACAGAAACGAGCTGTTTTATGTCCGGGTCAAGAATATTTTTCTTTGCCAAAAACGAAAGCACCGGTAGGAGCAGATCAAACAATCGTTTGTCCTCGTGTTCAGGAAAAGTCAACTCATTCACTAATTCAGAAAAATAATTAGCCGCCCCCAAAGCAAGCAAAGACTTATTTAAATTAGCAAAGGAATCTTTTAAATGGCATTCACTGATAAAATGCAATCCCTTTTTGCGAGGATAGAAAAGAATTTCAGTGTAGACTGGTGATTGGATAGAAGCCTTTCCCTTTAACAAACCCTTTATTTTGCCAAACTCGCGAGTGTAAAAGTCAATTAACAAACTCTTTTCTCGGAAACGCTCTGCCTTAAGAATAACCCCTTCAGTTTTTTGAATAGCCACACTCGATAGGTCACCCAGTTACCCAGCACCCAGTTACCCAGCACTGACTGGGAAACTGGAAGACTGGGCGTCTGGGGAACTTATTGTTTTACCCCATTACCCTAAACAAAAAACCGGCTAACATAAAATAGATTGATAGAGCAATGATATCATCTACGGTGGTAACAATTGGGCCAGAGGCAAAAGCAGGGTCAATTTTAAAATGCTTAAAGATAAAAGGAACCACAGTGCCGGTGAGAGCGGCTACAACAATTGCCGCAAACATCGAAACACCTACCACTATCCCTAAAACAAAACCTTCTCCTCCTAAAAAGACAGCAATAGCACCTACGCCCAAACCACACATTGAACCAATTAAGGCCGCAATTTTTGTCTCCTTAAACAAAATTTTCCATATCTTAGAGAAATTTATATTGCTGGTGGCTAAACTACGCACAACTACTGTCGATGACTGCATTCCTACATTACCGGCCATATCCATCATTACTGGAATAAAAAAGGCTAGAGCAACTATCTTTTCCAAAGTTAAACGAAAACTACGCAATATAACACAAGCAAAGATTCCGCCAAATAAGGTAACCACTAACCAAAACAAACGCCCGCGGGCAATCCTAAAAACAGAGTTGCTCAATTCCCCCTCATCGCTTCCTACCATATGATAGATATCCTCTTCGGCTTCTTCTTTAATAACATCAATTATATCATCGGCGGTAATCACACCCAATAATTTATTGGTTTTATCTACTACCGGAATTACGGCCAAATTATACTTTGCTACTATCTGAGCCACATTCTCCTGATCCAAATCAACCGGAACGCTAATTACCTCTTCATCCATAATTGCTTTTAACGGCTTTTCCGGAGGAGCAATGATTAAATTGCGTATGGGCAAAACCCCCTTTAATTTTTTTTCTCCATCCACAGCATAGATAAAAGAACTGGGGGGGTCTCCCTGTGCGTATTTACGCAGAAAATTGATCGCTTCAACCGCAGTAATATTTTCCCTTAAAGCAAGAAAATCAGTGGTCATTATCCCACCGGCGGTTTCCTCGGGATATTTTAACAGCTCTTTAACATCTGCTGATTCCTCAACGCTCATTAGCTGTAAAACCTTGTTTTTCTTTTCCTGAGAAAGATCGGCAATAACATCGGTAGCATCATCAGGAGACATCACATCCAAAATTTTAGATAGCTGAGGACTTTCCAGTTCCTTTAACAATTCTGTTTCGCTGGCAGGATCTAATTCCGTTAATACCTTTGCCCCCACCTCCGGTTTAAGGGAATCAAAAAAGAGTTTTCTTTTACCGGGTTCTAAATTTCTCAGAATATCGGCAATATCAGCTGGATGCAATTTTTTCATCTAAAAACAACCCCTCCCGAAATTACTAATTTCATTCCTTCTTCTACAGAAATATCCAAAGGAATTGTATCCTTTTCAGGAACCAATAATAAAAAACCGCTGGTGGGATTGGGAGTGGTGGGGATAAAAATATTCAGGATGTTAACAGACCCTTGAAAAGAAGTAAAATTTTCTATTTTTTCCCAAATTTTTCTCTGCGTTAACGAGGTCACAAATCCTATGCTGTACAATTCCTTGCGCGGGTATTCAATCAGGACTACCCTTTGAAAAATATGCCTCTTTTCCCCCAGAAAAGCATTGCTTATTTGTTTAACGGTAATATAAACCTTGCTTATAAAAGGAATTCTAAATAGCAACCTTTCCCAGTGAGAGAAAAAACGGCGAAATGTAAGATTATTAGCCGCTAAGCCAAGCAAGGCAATCAATAAAATAACCAAAAAGAAAAGAAACCCTTTTATTAAAATTAACAAATAATTGAATTCTAAACCGGGCAGAAGAGGGTGAAGAAAAGCAATTATGGGAGCTAAAATTAAACTGTTTAATTTTACTACTACCCACTTCGTAACAACAATGGTAAGCACTATCGGCAGAAGCAAAGCCATACCAGTAAAAAAACCGTTGCGGAGTTTTTTAAACATCTTCAGGCTGCAGGCTTCAGGCTGCAGGCTTCAGGCAAGAAACATAAATCCTAAATTTTTTTCTTTCTGCCTGCAGCTTGCGACTTGTAGCTTGCTATGAATTTTCCCACCAATTCCTCCTGTCTTCTTTCCATTCGCAAACACTCTTTTGCAGTGCTGTCATCATAACCCAATAGGTGCAAAACCCCATGTGTTAAATATAAAAAAAGTTCATTCTCTAATCTGCAGTTTAATTCCTCAGCCTTCCTGTATGCCGTTTCCACTGAAATAATAATATCGCCCACAAATCTATTTTTCTCTCTTAAATCAAAACATAAAACATCGGTAGATTCATCAATCTGAAGATATTTTTTATTGATTCCCCTTATTGTTTCGTCATTAACCAATATTACGCTTAGATAACCGTCTTTGACAGATTGTTGCCAAAACACAAAATTAGCTAATTTTTTCAATTGAATAATATCTACCTTGATTCTCTGGCTGTTTTTTATGTCAATGGTCATCGGAAATCAGTCTACAGAAAACAGAAAACAGATAAGAAAAATCAACCTATTCTTCTCTATTTTCGGATTTCGTCATTCGGATTTCTGTCCTCTGTTAACTGTCTTCTCTTTTCCGTCTTCAGTTTTCTGTCTTCTGTTAACTATCCTCTCTTTCCGGATACTTTATGCGATTATGAAACACCCCATTCAAAATATAACTAAAGCTTTCGGTAATTTTGCTTAAATCAGTTAAAGCAAGATTGCATTCATCAAGTTGATGATCAATAAACTTATCATTGATAATCTTTTGCACCAACCCTTTTAAACGAGAAGGACTGGGGTTATCTAAACTGCGCGAGCTTGCTTCAATGGAATCAGCTAACATTACAATAGCCGCTTCCTTGCTCTGCGGTTTAGGTCCCGGATAGCGAAAACTTTCTTCATTCACCTTTTTATCCTTTTCCAAATCCAAAGCCCGCTGATAAAAATAAGGCACCAAACTCGTTCCATGGTGCTGTTTAATAATCTCAATAATTTGGCGGGGAAGGTTATACTTATGACACATCTCTACCCCATCTTTAACATGCTTGATAATAATTAAACTGCTCATTGTGGGAACAAGTTTATTGTGCTTATTTTTACCCTTTTGATTCTCGCTAAAATATTCGCTTTTTTCTATTTTACCAATATCATGATAATAAGAAGCTACGCGAGCAAGCAGAGAATTTGCGCCAATTGCTTCACTTGCCGATTCTGATAAATTACCAACAATGAGTGAATGATGATATGTACCGGGTGCCTCCATAATTAGTCTCTTCAGTAGGGGGTGATTTAAATCGGAAAGCTCCAGCAAACTGATGTTAGTGGTTAGTTTAAACAAATGCTCAAATAAAGGCAATACCCCCATAACCATAAAAGCAGAAAGCAAACCTTGGCTCATTGCCCATAACCCATCCTTCATTAATTCCAAAAATTCCTGTTTTCTTAACAAGGAGAGGCTCACAACAACTAATAGATTAACAAAACCTACCAAAAATCCGGCTTTTACCAATTGCGCTCTTCTTTTTATACCCTCTACTGCGTAAACCCCAACAATCCCTCCTGCAAAGCATAAAATACTGATATGTAGACTGTTAGTCAATAATCCGCTAAAAAGTGACAAAACTATAGTTAAGAAAATAGCAAGCGGAGAACCTAACAACATAGCTACTAACATTGGAGCGGAAGCGGCCGGGATAAATAAGACGGGAAGTGAAAAAACAACGATTCCTTTCGCCAATAAAAGAAATAATAGCGAAACAGAACCTAAAAGGCAGGAAACGGAAAAATGCGAAATGGAAAAGGAAAGCTTTCTGATGTATCTTTGAAACAAAATGCAAAAAATAAGAACTATCAAGCTCAACCCGGCAAATGTCCAAAGGAAACGGGAAGAACCTTCCTTTTTTGCTATTTCAGCAATCTGGTGGAGATGATCTTGAGTAATCCGCTGTCCTCGGCCAACGATAAGCTGGTTTTTCTTGACCTTTTTTTCTATTTCGGAAATACTATCCCAAGCTTTTTGCCTTTTTCTTTCTGTTTCTTTCTTATTAAAAATAAGATTGGCGGCAATATTCTTTTTAATTATCTCCTCTACGGCTATGCGCAGTTTTCTATTATCTGGAAAATAAAAAAGGGCTTGCTCTCTGATTTTATTCTCAATATCTTCTACCGTGGGAAACCGTTCAACCAATCTGCGGCGAAAAACATTACTCTTAGAATCCTGAACAGTAATCAAAAAAGAAGATTCGTCAATGAGTTTTTCTTTTAACTCAGGATCAATTATCCCCCCTCTCAACAAAAAGGAACAGATTTGGATCACCTTATTTTTGATATCCTCGCGTTTTTCTGTCTCCGATAAAATTCTTAATGTTGACAAAGAAATGCCGGAGAAACTGCTGAACTTTGCTAAATCCTTGTTGTCAAAGGGAACAGAAATAAATTGAAAAAGATTATCAATATTAGCTTCAATACTCTTTTTTGTCTGCGGGTCTAAGTTATAGACATCTCTCACTTTTTTTCTGCGTTCCTGACGATAATAGCGAGTTTTTTCCGCATCAATGTAAGAAAAGTCAAAGGGGGCTAAAAAATCACTGAGGGCAATCTCGTTTTCTTTAAAAAGCCGTTGCTGATTTTCCTCTTTGTCAAACCCAATAATAACAGCAACCAAAAAGGAAAACAGAAGCAAAAGAACCCCTTTTCCCGCTAACTCTGTTATAAAAAAAATCCTTTTCTTATTTCTCATATTCTATCTCTATTGTTTCTGACATATACTCGGATTCTGTTTGAAAGCGTTCGTTTCTAAATTCTTCTTCCTCTTCTCCACGAGGAATTATAAGTATCTGGTCAGGATAAATTAAATCGGGGTTTTTTATTTTATTGCGGTTTGCCTCGTAAATTTTGGGCCACATTAAGGGATTACCGTAGACTTCGGAAGAACCGGCAATGTTCCACAAACAATCACCCTTTTTTACTGTGTAGGTTTCAGGCAACCTTTTCCTTTTTGGTTGAGGCATTTCTTTCTCCATAATTACTGGATATTCCTCAACCGCTGGTCTTTCTTCAAAGGTTGGATATTCTTCAATCACTATTTCTTCGTCAATCACTGGTCTTTTTCTAATTTTAATCTTTGGAGAAACTATTTTGTCGGACGCTTTGGGATATGTTCGCACCATATATCCATGAGGGAAATTGCCTCGATTCCCCCAAAGATCTTTGTCCTCCCAATAATGTCTCCGCCAAGAAGGAAAAGAAGGCAGATCTATCCTTTTCTTTAATCCTCTCGCCCCCCCTGTCGTGCTGGCACAACCAGTCAAGATGGACATAACACAAAACGCAAAAAGCAAAAAACAGATTTTCTTACTCACCATTTTATTACCTCCATAAATCTAAATGTCTAATTACTCTAATTTCTAATCAAATCCTAATGTCTAATGACTAAAAAAATATTAGACATTAGACATTTTGGCATTGGACATTGATTAGACATTAGGTTAATTAGATCAATTAGTCATTTTAAATTTCTGGCTTTACTTTTATCCCTATCTCTTTCATTTGCTCCTCCGAAACTTCATCCGGAGCGCCACTCAATAAACAAACCCCTTTTTGCGTCTTTGGAAAAGCAATAACCTCTCTAATCGTCTTTTTATTCAGCATTAGCATTAACAAACGATCTAACCCCAAGGCAATCCCCCCATGCGGCGGGGCGCCATAACTCAATGCTTTTAGCAGAAAATCAAACCTTTTCTCTTCTATTTCTAACAGTTTAAACAACCTTTTTTGGATATCGGGCTTGTGAATTCGGATACTCCCCCCGCCGATTTCTATACCATTTAAAATTAGGTCATAGGATTTTGTCCTCACTGCAGAAGGCTTACTTTCTAAAAGCTCTAAATCTTCATCATATGGCGAGGTGAATGGATGGTGTTTTGCCACCCATCTTTTTCTCTCCTGATTGTATTCTGCTAAAGGAAAATCAACCACCCAAAGAAAATTAAATTTCTCACCTTCTATTTTCGGTTTGTCGCTGTTAAATTTTTCCATTGCTTCGGCGTAAGAAAAAACAGGAAAAGGTAAGTCTATTTGGACATTCAATAACTTATCAAATAAATCTGCTAACATCCTTTCTGTTAACTTCATTATCTTTGCTCTATCCACAAAAGAAAGTTCAAGATCTATCTGGGTATGCTCCAATTGACGGTCAGCTCGAAAATCCTCATCACGGAAACATCGCACTATTTGAAAATACTTTTCTACGCCACCAACCATCAAGATTTGTTTGAACAGCTGTGGGGACTGGGGAAGAGCATAGAATTTGCCTTTGCTTAAACGGCTCGGGACCAAAAAATCGCGTGCTCCCTCAGGCGTGCTTTTGGTTAGCATCGGGGTTTCTATCTCTGTAAATCCCTGTTGGGATAAAAAATTTCTTATCTCTAAACAAGCCTTATGCCGAAATGCAAGCGTATTTTGCATCTGAGAATTTCTTAAATCCAAATAGCGATAAGCAAGACGGATTTCTTCGTCAATTTGCTCGTCACCAATTTCAAAAGGCAATGGCTCTGATTTATTTAATATTTCTAAATAAGAAACCTTGACCTCTATCTCACCTGTGGAGATATTAGAGTTTAGCGTCCCTTTTGGTCTCTCCTTTACGCAACCTTTAAGCAAAAGAACATCCTCAGAACGCAAATTGTTTGCCAATTGGTGAAGAGAGAGATCTTGCTTGGAATTAAAAACTATCTGGGTAATCCCTTGCTTATCCCTTAAATCAATAAATATTAGCCCGCCGTGGTCTCGTCGACAGTTCACCCAACCGCACAAGACCACTTCTTTGCCAATATTATCTTTGCTTAATTCTCCGCAATTGTGAGTACGCATTTTCTAATTTTATCTCCTTCTGTTCCTTTGTTTGCATATTTCTCAAAATAATCACTCCCTTGTCTAATTCTTTTTCTCCTAAAATAGCTGTATATTTAGCTTCTAATTTATCGGCAAGTCGCATTTGCGCCTTTAAGCTTTTATTTTGATAATCAATCTCGCAGGCAATCGCTTTTTTTCTCAATCCCTGCATAATTTTATAACTTTCTTGATAAGCCTCCTGTCCCAAAGCGGCAAAAAAAACAAAAAGCGACGGCTTTTCTGTTAATAATCTACTCACTGCAATTACTCTTTCCAAACCCAAAGAAAATCCCACTGCCGGTTGTTTGCCTCCGCCCATCTGCTCAATAAGGTTATCATATCTCCCGCCGGCGGCTAAAGCGTTTTGGCTGCCCAAGTTATGATGAGTTATTTCAAAAACAGTACTGGTATAATAATCTAAACCACGAACAATACGCTGATTAACAACATAAGAAATGCCTATCAAACCTAAGACATCTTGCACCCCTTTAAAGTGGCTATCGCAATTTGCGCAGAGATAATTAAGTGTAGAAGGTATCTTTTGAATAAGAGGTTGGCAACCTTCTTTCTTGCAATCCAAAATTCGCAGAATATTCGTCTCAAATCTACGCTGGCAATCAGGACAAAGCAATTTAATCTTGTCTTGAAAATATTTTTTTAGAGCGGCTTTATAATTAGGCTGGCATTGCCGACAACCAATGCTGTTTATTTCAATCTGGTAATCATCTACCTTTACTGCTTGCAAAATATGGGCAGCCAAGCAAATTATCTCGGTGTCCAAATAAAAACTGCTACTGCCAATTGCTTCTGCTCCAATCTGATAAAATTGCCGCTTTCTCCCCTTTTGCGGCCTTTCCTTACGGAACATTGAACCTAAATAATAATACTTTGCTATCTCCTTTTTTTGAGCAATACTATGCTCAATATAAGCTCGCACAATAGAAGCAGTTTGTTCGGGACGCAGGCAAATTTCTTTTTCAGGATTGCCTTGGTCAAAAGAAAACATCTGCTTTTGGACAATCTCCGTATCCCCACCTACGCTTTGGCGAAATAAAGAAGTTTCTTCTAATAAGGGGGTTCTAATCTCGGGATAACCATAGAAACAGAAAACATCTCTTGCCTTTTGTTCAAGCGCCTGCCATTTCTCAATTTCTCCCGGCAGGATGTCATCCATTCCGGGAAGTGATTTTGGTGTAATCATAGATTTCGTTTTACCCCTAATGCTACTCTAGAATTCAGTATCTCCCTTAAGAAAAAACTCGCTTTTTGGGGCGTTTCTATCCCGCTTCAACTACAAATCTTAAAAATTATATCATAGCATTTCTCTGCTTGCAGCTTGCGGTTTGTATCTTACAACCTTTTCTTTCCACAACTTATATTCCATACTATCCCGCAACGCCTGCCAGCTTGCTTCAATGATATTCTCGGAAACCCCTACGCTATCCCAAGTATCCCTTTTGTCCTGAGATTGAATTAATACTCGCACTTTTGCTGCTGTTCCTTCTTTGGCATTTAGTACCCTAACCTTAAAATCAGAGAGATGCATCTCTGCTAATACGGGATAAAAATCGGTTAGGGCTTTTCTTAAGGCATTGTCTAAAGCATTTACAGGACCATCTCCATCAGCAGTGCTATGTTTTTTTGCCTCATTAACCCTAATCTGAACGCTTGCCTTAGAGGTTATTTCTTTGCCCTTTTTTTCAATAACTATGGAAAAATTCTCTAACTTAAAAAAATCCTTATACTTACCCATCGCTTTATTCATTAACAATTCAAAAGAGGAACCTGCGGCTTCAAACTGATAACCTTGATTCTCCAAATCTTGCAAGAGTTCCAAAATCTTTTTTGTCTGAGGATCATTCTTGTTTAAATCAAGATTTAATTCTTTTGCCTTTACTAAAATATTCGTTTTTCCGGAGAGTTCGGAAAGCAAAAACCGGCGCCGATTTCCCACTAAGCCGGGTTCTATCTGTTCATAACTTTTCGCATTTTTAATCACTCCATCAATGTGCACTCCACCTTTGTGAGCAAAGGCGCTTTTGCCTACAAAGGGTTGATTGTTTTGAGGAATCATATTGGCAATTTCGGCAATGTAATGGGCGGTTTCGGCGAGTTTCTTTAAATTCTCGTCTGAAATGCAATCAATGCCTAATTTTAATTTTAGATTGGGGATAATAACACAGAGATCGGCGTTGCCGCATCTCTCGCCATAACCATTGATTGTTCCCTGCACCTGCACGCATCCTTGCTCTACTGCAGTAATTGCATTGCTTACAGCCATTCCGCAATCATTATGCGTATGAATACCCAAAGAAATCTTAATTTTTGATTTCACATAAGCGACAATCTTCGCTATCTCTGAGCTAATCATTCCACCGTTGGTTTCGCAAAGAACAATGTAATCGGCTCCTGCATCTTGAGCAACTGCAAGAGTTTTGAGAGCATAGTCTTTGTTGGCACAAAAACCATCAAAAAAGTGTTCGGCATCGTAGAACACCCTTCTCCCCTGTTTTTTTAGATAGCTCACAGAATCAGAAATCATCATGAGATTTTCCTCTAAACCCACCCTCAAAATATCGCTCACCTGAAAATCCCAACTCTTGCCAAAGATAGTAATTACCTCTGTTTCTGCTTTGAGTAAATGTTTGATATTGTTGTCTTGTTCTGCCTTTTGTCTGGCGCGGCGCGTACTGCCAAAAGCGGTTACTTGCGCATTTTTTAGAGCAATCTTTTTTACCTCTTTAAAGAAACCGGCATCTTTGGGATTTGAACCCGGCCAGCCACCCTCAATATAATGAATTCCCAAAGCGTCTAATTTTTGGGCAATCCTAAGCTTATCCTCTAAAGAGAAAGAAACATTCTCTCCTTGCGCTCCATCTCTTAAGGTTGTGTCATAGAGTTTAACTTTTTTCATTTTGGTTTTCATAATTTCCTATATGCTTCACCTCGATGTTTAACCCGCCAGATACGCACTCTATGCTCTTCGTCATTAATTTCATAAATAATCCGATAATTTCTTACGCGTATTCGCCAATCCTTCTTTGCTCCTTTAATTTTATGTACTCCATGCGGGCGAGGATTTTGTTTAAGTAATAAAACCTTTGCGTTAATTTGTCCGAACAAATCCTTCGGTAGAAATTTTAAATCTCGCTCTGCTCGTCGTTCAATTAGTATTTCATACATTGGCTTCTGCCAAAAAATCTTCAAACTTCCTGAATTTAAGAGAACCCTTTTTTATCCTTTTCAACTCCGCTAAATCCTCTACATCCTCAATACGTTCTAATAATTCCTCAAAGGTCTTAATGCCAAGAATTACGGCTGTTGGTTTCCCTTCTTTGATAACAAACTGTGGTTTTTCTAAAAAAGCATTTTTCATTTTTCCCTCCCTAATCCAAACTTTTTATGAATTGCCCGCACCGCCCTTTTGCCGTCTTTCTTTTCCACCACGCAGGAAATTTTTATCTCGGAGGTGCTAATCATCTCAATGTTTATCTTTTGCTCAGCCAAAGCAGAAAAGACTTTGGCGGCAACCCCGGAATGACTGCGCATCCCTGTGCCTACTGCTGAAACTTTGGCAATATCTCTATTGCAATCAATCCCCTTTGCCCCTATTTTATCAGCTATCTTTTCTATCTCGTCTAATGTATTTTTCAAATCTTCCTTCTGAATAGTAAAAGAAACATCTGTCTTTAACCTTTGCCCTTTAACCTTTGCCCTTTTGTGGCTGATATTCTGAATAATCATATCTACATTTATATTTCTTCCGGCAATCTGTTCAAAAATCTCAGCCGCAACTCCCGGCTTATCTGGAACATCTAAAATGGTAACTTTTGCCTCTCCTTCATCTATGGTTATCCCCGTAATCAAATTTTTTTCCATTTTTAATAAGTTCATAACTTACGGAGTCCACCTCAGGCGGGCTACGTAAGTTATTTGAACGCATTGAACCCTGTTAAATCCGCCTACGGCGGAATCCGATTATTTAACAGGGTAAATTTCAGCCATACAATTCAGTTTCCCTTTGCTCGCCTAAATTGTGGCTTCATTTAATCAGGGTTCCTTTGCAGGAATTAAAGCTTGAAGCCACATAAATAGGGATATTATTCTTTTCGGCCATCTCCACGCACCTTAACTGCAAAACCTCTGCTCCCAAGAAAGAAAGCTCGAGCATTTCCTCGTAGTTTATTTCTTTGAGCCTTTTTGCTTCCGGAACAATTTTGGGGTCAGCTGTATAGACACCTTCCACATCCGTATAGATTTCACATCTCTTCGCCTTCAAAGCCACAGCCAAAGCAACCGCTGTCAAATCTGAACCACCCCTGCCTAATGTAGTTATCTCGCTTTCTAATGTTGCACCTTGAAAACCAGCTACCACTACAATATACCCTTGTTTCAAAAGTCCCTTTATGCGCAGAGGATTAATTGCCAATATCTTCGCCCGGGTATGAAAATTGTCGGTGACTATCCCGCTTTGTGAACCGGTGAGTGAAACCGCCTTTTTGCCTAAAGAGTGAATAGCCATTGCCAACAAAGAAGAAGACATTTGCTCGCCTGTAGAAATAAGCATATCTATCTCTCTCTGCGCGGGCTTCTGGCATACCTGATGCGCCAAACTCAACAGTTCATCAGTAGTATCCCCCAAAGCAGAAACTATTATTACCAAAGAATTGTTTTTTTTTAAATCAACAATCCTTTTAGCAACTGCCTTGATTTTTTGAGGGGTTTTCAGCGAATTACCCCCATATTTTTGGATAATAAGCATCTTTACAAGCTACAAGCTACAAGCTACAAGCTACAAGCAAGATTAAGATAGAAGTTTTACTTCTTGGTCTTGCCTGAAACCTGTAGCTTGCAACTTGTAGCCTATTTACCTTAAGAAGTGCTCCATCAATTTCCATCCCTCTTTAATCTGCAGTTTGCTTTTACTTGCTGAGGATTCGCTGAACAAATCCGCTTCGTCAGGGCTGATTCCTTCTCCGCTGATAAAAAAAGGCACCATATCTGAACAATGCCTGCGCAATTCTGCAGGGGTAAAATGGTCGGGAAGCAGTAAAACCCGCGCTGAATTAGATTTAAGATACTCTCTTACTTTCCCGACAATAAAATAATCAATTTCTTCAATCGCCTTAATTTTTTGCCTTATATCCCCGTTATGTCCTGCTTCATCAGGAGATTCAATGTGTACATAAACAAAATCCTTATCTTTTAAAACAGCAATCGCATTCTCTCCTTTTCCGGCATAGTTGGTATCATAATAACCAGTCGCTCCCTCTACTTTGACTACTTCCAACTCAACTGCTTTTCCAATCCCCTTGATTAAATCCACCGCCGAAATCACTGCCCCCGAAATGCCAAATTGTTCTTTAAAAAGGGGCAGTTCTATCCTTGTTCCTTGCCCCCAAAGCCAAATCATATTGGCTGGATTCTCACCCAAATCTATACGCACCATATTGACTTCCTCTTCTTTAAGAATAGACCATGATTTTTCCATTAAATCCTTCAATATTTCCGCCCCTTCGCCTAAAGGCAGATTTTCAGAAAGCCCTTCTTGAATAATATTGTGCGGCGGGATAGTTTTTGCGCTTAAAATTCGCCTATTTTTCTTGACAACCATTAAATGGCGATAGCTCACTCCGCAATAAAATTTGATAAACTCGTTCCCCAATTTTTCATCTAACTTTGAAATTAGAATCTTCGCTTCAGCAGTAGAAATGTGACCAGCACTGTAATCAATCAATCTATCACTATCTTTTTCTGCTGTAATCAAATTGCACCTAAAAGCAATATCGTCCGCATCTAACTTTACTTCTAAATTAACTGCCTCTAAAGGCCCTCTACCTTTATAGTATTTATGCGGGTCATAACCCAGAATAGAAAGATTGGCAATATCGCTAGCCGGCTCCATATTGCGGGGAATTGTGCGCACCAATCCTACCTCTCCTTGCTTGCTAAGAGCATCCATATTCGGAGTTTTAGCCACCTGCAACGGCGTTTTGCCAAATAGATCCTTGCAAGGATAATCAGCCATTCCATCAGGAATTATAACGATATACTTCATTCTTAGGCTACAGGCTAATAAGCCTCAAGTTTCAGGCTACAGGCAAGGAAAAGGAAGGAAATCTTATAGTTTAGGTTTCTTGCTTGTAACTTGCAGCTTGTGACTTGTAACCTGAATTTCTTTCACCACCGCCCCCACATCTGCCTCAACTACCTTTGGTTTTTCAACGCTCTGAATTGCTCTATCTGGATCCTTTAACCCATGCCCTGTTAATATGCAGACAATCTGCGCTGCACGCTGCACGCTGCACGCTGCACGCTTAAAATAACCTCTTTTGCCTAATTTTATGACTCCAGCTACGGATGCAGCTGAGGCTGGCTCAACAAATACCCCCTCTTTTTCTGCTAACAATTTATAAGCAGACAAAATTTCTTTATCGCTCACACTTTCAATCAATCCATTGGATTCATCTCTTGCCCGTTCGGCTTTTTGCCAGCTTGCTGGATTGCCAATTCTAATTGCCGTAGCAATTGTCTGCGGATTTTTTATAGGATGGCCTTGAACAATCGGAGCCGACCCCTCAGCTTGAAACCCCAGCATTTTAGGCAGATTTTCAATTTTACCTTTTTGCTTATACTCTTTGTACCCCTTCCAATAAGCAGTAATATTGCCAGCGTTGCCCACTGGAATTGCCTGATAAACAGGCGACTCGCGCAAAACATCACAAATCTCAAAAGCGGCAGTTTTTTGCCCTTCAATACGGTAAGGGTTTAAAGAATTTACCAAAGCAATGGGATGCTTTTTTATAATCTCTCGGACAATGTTCAGAGCGGTATCAAAGTTCCCTCTAATTGCAATAACTTGAGCGCCATGAATCAAAGCCTGCGATAATTTGCCTAAAGCAATTGCTCCCTCAGGAATAACTACTATACATCTGATTTTTGCCCGCGCCGCATAAGCCGCCGCTGAAGCTGAAGTATTGCCGGTAGAGGCGCAAATTACGGCTTTATACCCCTCCTCAACAGCATTAGAAACAGCCAAAGTCATTCCTCTATCTTTGAAAGAACCTGTGGGATTTAACCCCTCGTATTTTAAAAAAACATCTATTCCGATAATTTTGCTTAAAGAGAGGGCTGAAATTAACGGCGTATTCCCTTCGTTTAAACTTATTATCGGCGTCTTCCTACCGACGGGAAGATACTCTTTATAATGCTCAATTATTCCTTTGTTTTTAAATTTTAATCCGTCATTTTGCATTTTAATTTTCGGTTTCTCCATCGCTTCTTCTTTCTGGATAACCCAATGAACCCAACAAACCCTTTTTGTCTTTCTTCAACGCTTTATTCCTCTATCCTCGCCGCCAGCCTTTCTCGGACAACAGATAATTTATCTATCTCTTTAAGCGCCTTCTGCACATTCTTCTCTTTTGCACAGTGAGTCATCATTACAATAGGCACTATTTCCTTTTCCCTGCGTTCCTTTTGAACTACGCTGGCAATGCTTACTTTCTGTTTTCCTAAAATTCTGGCAATCTCTGCTAACACACCCGGCTGATCAATTGCCAAAAAGCGGATATAATAACTCTTTTCTAAATCTTCTATCTTTTTAATCTTTAATTTGGTCTTTAAAACTGGTGACTGGTGACTGGTGACTGGTGACTTACTTATCTCCACTAAATCCGAAACTACTGCGCTGGCGGTAGGCAACATTCCCGCTCCTCGCCCATAAAAAAATAAATTGCCGGTTGTATCTCCGTCCAAAGAAATGGCGTTAAAATCTCCATTTACCTTTGACAAAAGGCAATCTTTGGGAATAAGAGCAGGATAGACATAAATTCCAACGCTATCTTGCTCAAACTTTCTAACAATTGCTAAAAGCTTTATTACATAACCAAACTCGCGAGCATACCTCAAATCCTCCAGCCGAATATTTTCTATCCCTTGACAAAAGATATCCTTCGGTTTTATATTAACATCAAAAATAAGGCGGGATAAAATAGCAATTTTATGCTGAGAATCAATACCTTGAGTATCTAAAGAAGCATCTGCTTCGGCGATTCCCTCTGCTTTTGCTTGAACAAGCGCTCTTGCAAACTCCCAACCGTTTTTTTCCATTTGAGACAAAACATAATTAGCCGTCCCGTTCACAATCCCTAACAAAGAATCTATGTTGTTGACAGGCAAACTCTCTTTTAAAATTTTGATTATGGGAATACCCCCACAAACGCTTGCCTCAAACAAAATGTCTTTTTTATT
>DAOWIN010000026.1 GCA_030640885.1 Candidatus Omnitrophota bacterium | reverse complement strand
TTGGAAGGCTAGTGTTCTACCACTGAACTACGCCCGCGAAAAAAACAAATTATTTAGGGTTATTTGATGAAAACATGTTTATTCAGGGTTATTCCTTGTTTTCATCAACACTGAGGGTATAAACCCGAAGTGTCTCCCTATTTTTTCGCGGCACTGAGCTTACATAAACGAAGTGCCTTATCTAACCAAATGGTGGGCAGAGAAGGATTTGAACCTTCGAAGTGCGAGCACAATAGATTTACAGTCTATCCCCTTTGGCCACTTGGGTACCTGCCCTATTATTTATTAAACCATGGAGCCGGCGAGAGGAATCGAACCCCCAACATCCTCATTACAAATGAGGCGCTCTGCCGAGTTGAGCTACGCCGGCGGAAAACTTAAAACTTACGCCTCAAAGCTTTTCTTTTTTATTGCCTTAGGCAAATACTCGATTATATCCGAAGCAATCAGGCAATTTTCGGTCTTATCTCTTGCCGCATAATCTCCAGCTAATCCGTGTAAGTAAACGCCGGTCTTTGCCGCTTCAAATTGGCCTATTCCCTGGGCAAGCAATCCGGCGACTATTCCGGTGAGAACATCTCCAGTACCGGCAGTTGCCATACCGGGATTTCCGGTATTATTTTCGAATATCCTTTTACCATCGCTAACCAGAGTGTTTTTGCCCTTAAGGATTAAAATTAAATTATACCTAAGAGCAAACTTTTTGACAAGTTCTTTTCTCCTCTCCTTAATTTTGCCTATATCTAACTTTAGAAGACGAGAAAACTCACCCGGATGAGGGGTTAAGATAAGCGAGTTTGCTTTTCTTTTAGACAAAATTTTTAGATTTGAAGCTAAAGCAGTTAAACCGTCGGCATCCACTATCATTGGTTTATCTATTTCTTTTATAACCCTAACAACTAATTCTTTAGTAGAATCTTTTAGGCCTGCTCCCGGCCCTAAAACAATAAGATCAATTTTGTCTAAGAATTTCTTTATATCTTTAAAGGCTTCCCGGCTAAGAGCACCCCCCCTATCAGCCAGAGGCAAACTCATTACCTCAGTAAGCTTAACCTCAAAAATATTATTTAAGCTCCCGGGAATCCCTGCGGTTACTAATCCTGCTCCAATCCTTAAAGCTGCCTCAGCACATAGGCAAACTGCTCCGCTTAGGCCCAAAGACCCCCCTAAAACCAAGAGATGTCCGTAGTCTCCTTTGTGGGCGTCAGGCTTTCTTTTGAGCAACTGCACAGGCAACCGCATAATCCTCCACATGGGTTATAGAAAGAAAAATATCAAGGCCAACATCCTTTTTAAATTTACAGTAAGGAGCACCATTTTTCTTGTTGAGAATAAGAATGTCGGTTAAAGCTAAGGCATGCTCTTTAGAAGTTGCTTTTATTACCGCTTCTTTAGCCGCAAAACGAGCAGCAATGCGCTGATAGTAAATCTTGCCTTTGGAGATATTTTCCAGCTCTTGGGCATTGAATACGCGATTCAAAAAACCATCTCCCCACTTCTCTAATGAGCTTTTAATCTTTTCTATCTGAATTATATCTATGCCTACACCTACAACCATCTTAAATAATAAATCCTAAATTCTAAATCCGAAACAAATTCGAAATCCGAATTTTCTAAATCCAAAACTATTCTTTATTTTTGTCATTAAGATTTTGGTCATTTGATATTGTTTCGAATTGCGATATTCGAATTTAGAATTTTATTTAATTAAAGAAATCATCTCTTCTACCGCAGGAACAATCCCGATAAAAATAGAACGGCAAATTATCGAATGGCCGATATTAAGCTCCTTTATTTCTTTTATTTTTACTATCTCTTTTAAATTTTCATAATCAAGGCCATGACCGGCAGCAACAAAAAATCCCAGATTTTTACCTAATTTTGCTGCCTCTTTTATTTTTTTAATCTCTCTCCTTAAAGATACGGGAGTTGTGCTTAAAGAAAAAACACCGGTATTAATTTCAATAAGGTCTGCTCCCAAATCTTTAGCCGCTTTAATCTGTTTCTTGAAAGGATCAATGAATAAACTTACTCTTACCCCTGCTTTCTTTAACTTCCTTATTACCCCTTTAACTTTCTTGTAATTCTTTATAAGATCTAACCCTCCCTCTGTAGTTAGTTCCTGCCTTTTTTCAGGAACTAAAGTCGCTTGATCGGGGGTTATTTTACAGGCAAAATCAACAATCTCCCTGCAGGTAGACATCTCTAGATTCAACGGTACCTTTACGGCTTTCTTAATAAAAATTACATCCCGCTCCTTTATGTGCCGCCTATCTTCCCTTAAATGGATTACTATTGAATCGCATCCGGCATATTCACAAAGCAAAGCCGCTACTACCGGATCGGAATAAAGCGTGCCCCGGGCTTCTCTTAAAGTTGCTACATGGTCAACATTAACTCCTAATTTCACCCCGCTCATAGGCTCCTTCCTCCGCCGGTAATTGTTCCGCTCACATAAAGCCAGACAAAAATAGCAATGATTAAAGAAATAAGCTTGAGCCAGAAATTATGCATAATTGCCCTCTTAATACTTATTTTTTTTAAGAATTCCATATCCTCATTCTCCGTATCTTGAATTTATTTGATTCTTTTAGAAAAACTAAATAAACCCAACAAACCCAATAAACTCAACAAACCCAACAAACTATTTCAACGGGGTTTTGTTAACTGCCCTTTAAGGATAGTAAGCAAATCATTAGGAGTTAGATTCCGTGTTAACTGTCCGTTTATAGCTAAAGATATAAAACCACTCTCTTCCGAAACTATAATTACCAGTGAATCTGAATTTTCTG
>DAOWIN010000033.1 GCA_030640885.1 Candidatus Omnitrophota bacterium | reverse complement strand
CAAACGTTGTTTCAGCGATGAAATAAAAGAGTATGCTATCTCTCAAGGGATGAGGTCTTTAAAAGAAGATGGTTTTGAGAAGGTTATGCAGGGTGAGACGACATTAGAAGAAGTGATGAGGGTGGCGGGGGATTAATCACTGATTACACTGATAGGTTATCAGTGTAATCAGTGTTGATTTTTCATCAGTGCCATCAGTGCTAAAGGGCCGATAGTTCAGTTGGGAGAACGCCTGGTTCGCAATTAGGAGGTCGGGGGTTCGAATCCCCCTCGGTCCACCAAAAATTTACTACGTAAATTTTTGATCCTGAGCGAAGCGAATGAAGCAGGATAAAGGTTTTTTCGAAGGGAAATTTGAGCCTGCGAGAGTGACCCCCGAGACATCGGGGGGAATGAAGCAGGATAAAGGTAAGGTTGCCCGAAGGAAAAAAGGAGTACAAATGATTCCCGAAACAGAGTTTAAAAAACTAACCATCAAAACCGATTCCAGGATTGTGCTATTAGTAATGGATGGGGTAGGTGGTTTGCCCGATGCTAACGGAAAAACAGAGTTAGAAGCAGCTGTTACTCCTAATTTAGATAATCTTGTTCAAAAATCAGTTTGCGGAGCAACTATTCCGGTTTCTTATGGAATTACCCCGGGGAGTGGTCCGGCGCATCTTTCCTTGTTTGGTTACGACCCTTTAAAATATAAGATTGGACGTGGGGTTTTGGAAGCGTTAGGCATTGATCTGGAATTAACCGATAGGGACCTTATGTCGCGGGGGAATTTTGCCACAATGGATAAAGAGGGAATAATTGTTGATCGTCGGGCAGGACGGATTTCCGATGAAGAGAACAAAAGAATCTGCAATCTTTTACAGAGCAGAATAAAACGAATAGAAGATGTTGATATTTTAATCAAAGCGGGTAAGGAACACCGTTTTGTTATTGTTTTTCGCGGCGAAGGGCTTGATGAGGTTAATGATACTGACCCCCAGCAGACAGGAAAAACAGCGAGAAAGGTGGAAGCCGATATGCCGTGGCAAGAAAAGTCCGCTCGGGTAATAAATGAATTTGTCAGATTAGTCAATGAAATTTTAAAAAACGAAACAAAGGCAAATAGTGCTTTGTTAAGGGGAATTTCTAAATATCCGTCAATTCCTTCAATGCGGGAATTGTTCAATCTGAACCCAGCCGCTATTGCCACCTATCCAATGTATCGTGGTTTAGCAAAATTAGTAGGAATGGAAGTTTTGGATAGTGGTGTAAGTATAGAGGACGAATTTAGTAGCTTAAAAAGGAATTTTTCCGCTCATGATTTTTTTTACATCCATATTAAAAAGACAGACAGCTATGGTGAGGATGGTAATAAAGAAAAGAAAATAAAAATAATTGAGGAAGTAGATAGTTTTATTCCCCGATTGTTAGATTTAAATCCTGATGTTTTAGTAATTACTGCTGATCATTCCACCCCTGCTCTATTAAAAGGGCACTCCTGGCATCCCAACCCATTTTTGCTTTATTCTAAATTTATCCGTCCCGATGAAGTGAAAAAATTTAGTGGAAGAGAATGCGTCAAAGGTGGCTTAGCTATATTTCCAGCCTTAGAGGCAGTGCCTTTGATGCTTGCCAATGCCTTGAAGCTGGAGAAATTTGGAGCATAATCCTAAAAAATGACTAATTGACCTAATTAACCTAATGTCTAATCAAGATTTGATTAGAAATTAGAGCAATTAGACATTGGGTATTTAGGTTATGTTGGCTTAAACTAAGTCAATAAAAAGCCTTAAATTTGGATAGAAAAAGTGAATACAGATTTAAGAATTGGTGTCCTAATGGGTGGGGATTCCGCAGAGAGAGAGATTTCTTTGAAGTCTGGCGAGGCAATTTATAAGGCGCTAAAAGGGCAAGGGTATGAGATAGAAAAGATAGTCACCAGTCACCAGTCACCAGTCACCAGTCAAAAAACAGATACAATAAGAAAAAAAGAAATTGCCGAGCAGATTAGAAAGAGTGGAATTAATTTTGCCTTTATTGCTCTGCATGGGGGATTTGGAGAAGATGGCGGGATGCAATTGCTGTTAGAGGAGCTAAATATTCCTTATAGCGGTTCTGGTGTTTTGGCAAGCCGACAGGCAATAAACAAAATTCTTTCCAAAGAAATTTTTCGGCGGAAGAAGATTTCTATCCCTGAATACGAAGTTTTTGGAAACGGATTTTCAAAAAAGAGCATTGACTTAATTATCGAAAAGTTAGGTTTTCCCTTAGTGGTAAAACCTGCAGAGCAAGGTTCAAGCATTGGCGTTTCTATTGTGGACAGCAAGGAGGATTTAGAAGAGAAAATAAGGTTTGCTTTTCAATACAGTAAAGATGTTATTGTCGAGAAATATGTGAATGGGGAAGAGATTAGCATAGCCATATTAGAAGAAAGGGCATTGGTTCCTATTTTATTAATTCCTCAAAGCAGATTTTATGATTACCGAGCAAAATACAAGACAGGAATGACCAAATATTTACTGCCTGCTCCTTTAAGCGAACAGGTTTCCGTTTGCTTGCAAGAAAATGCTCTTAATGCGCATCTTGCCTTAGGCTGTTCAGTATTTTCCCGCGTAGATTTAATGTTAGATAAACAAAAACAGTGTTTTGTATTAGAGGTGAACACTATTCCCGGTTTCACCGAGTTTAGTCTTGTTCCCAAAGCCGCTCAGGCAGAAGGGATAGGTTTTGGGCAGTTATGTCAAAGGATAGTAGAATTGTCAATAAACGCCACACGCTTCCCCGATACCACCCCGACGAACATCGGGGGCTACGGGGCAGGCACGCCACACGCTTCACGCTAAAAATAATATGCGAAAATGTCTCCCTAAAATCTTTTTGGCTGCCGTTATAGTTTTTCCCGCCATTTTCTTTTTCACCAGAAGCGTCAAATCCTTTTTAAATACTTATCCCGCCTTTAAAATAAAAAAAATAGCCACAAGCTATCAGCCACCAGTCACCAGTTACCAGTCACCAGTTACAAGTCACCCGAAAACCGAGGACAGTCACCAGTTACAAGAGGAAGATATAAAGAAAATATTGAACATAGATGAGCAAACCAGTATATTCTTTTTGGACCTAAAAGAGGCTTCGCAAAAGTTGGAGCAAAAGGCGGAGATTAAAAAAGCGGTTGTTGGACGCCAATTCCCCGACAAACTGATTATTCAATTAGAAAAAAGGATTCCATCGGCCCAAATACATAGCGGGAAATACTTTTTGGTGGATGAAGAAGGGGTGATATTACCTGAGCCCAAGAATTTTTCCTTTAGTAATTTTCCTTTGGTAAAAGGAATAAAATTACTAAAGGGCGAAATTAAAATAGGCAAAAGATGTTCTTCGCAACAGTTAAACAATGCCTTGGCACTAATTAAATTTCTTTCCCTATTTCCCGAGTTTAAGATTAAAGAAATTGATGCTGAGAATATTCAAGATATTTCTCTTTATTTTCAGGTTAATAGCCCCAATTTACCTCTTTGGTTAGGGAAAAGTGTTTTGCTAAAGATAAAAAGTTCACCTTGGGACAATGAAGAAAAAGATGTTTTGCGAGAAAAAATCAGACTTTTATCCGAAATTTTGTCTTTTCATCAACCTCAGGATGTGAAGTATATTGATTTAAGATTTGAAGATATAATGGTGAGGAAGAGATGAATGCTGCAGGCTACAAGCCACAAGTTGCAAGTAAGAAAGAAAAAAGAAAGATAGAGGTTGCAGTCTACCGAAAACCGAGTACAGATAGAATTTTGGCAAGCAATAATGTTAAGAAATAAATATATCGCTGGATTAGATATCGGGAGTAATAAGATCAGTTTAGTTATCGGCGGAATAACTAAGCAAAGGAAATTGGAAATAATCGATTTTCAAAAAGTGGATTCCAAAGGGATCCGACAGGGAATAGTGATAGATTTGACTAAGGCAATAAATTCTATTTTGGAGATTAAGCAAAAGCTCAGAAGCAAAGGAATAAAATCTGTATTTGCAAGCGTGAATGGAAAAAATGTAAAAAGTCATTTTAATCATGCAGTTCTTAATCTTTCTCCCCGCGGAGAAGAAATTCGCCAAAGTCATTTAGATAAACTACTTAAAAAAGCCAGCGCTATTGGTTTGCCCTTGAATCGACAGATTATTTATCGTGTTCCTTTAGAGTATATTGTTGATGGAGAGGCCGGAATAACTAATCCTTTAAGAATGACGGCTAATCGAATAGAGGTTCGATTACACATTATCAGCAGCAAAATAGGGGAAATAGAGAATTTGACCAAGGTTATAAATTGTTCTAATTGGGAAATAGAGGGTATAATTCCCGTGTCTCTTGCTTGCCAACGAACATTAAAGCAAGATAGCTCTGCCCTTTTATTGGATATAGGAAATCAAACAATCAATTGCGGGCTTTCTTTTAATAATACTTTGAAATATTGTCAGTCTTTTTTGTTCAAAAATAATCTTAGTGAGTGTTTAAGAGAGGTAAAAGAAATAATGGAAAGAGCGGATGATTATGATAAGGCAGATAAAATAATTATCAGTGGCGGCAAGACATTAACAGATGGTTTAGCCGAGAAGATAGAAGAAATATTTAACAAACCAACAAAAATAGGATTTCCTGCTATTTGTTTGCAAAAAGACAATCTTAATTTTAAGGAAAAGGAGATTATGGCTAACCCTGTTTGGACTGTAGCAATAGGATTAGTTAGATACGGTTTGGAAAAGAGAAGAGAAAAAGCAGAAGCAAAGGGAATTGTTAAAAAGATAAAGAGGTGGGTGGAGGGATACTTCTAAGAAATGTCTAATTGCTCTAATTTCTAATGTCTAATCAAATCTTAATAGTCTAATTGACCTAATAATAAAATGTCCAAGAACAGAGAATATGATTTAGAAGAACGCACAGCTAATTTTGATGAAGATATTATTAGATTTGCCAAGGAGATACCTCGAAATGTAATTACCATTCCGTTAATAAGTCAATTAGTGAAAGCAGGAACTAGCGTAGGAGCAAATTATTGTGAAGCAGATGATGCTGAATCAAAGAAAGATTTTAAGCATAAAATTGGAATTTGCAAAAAGGAAGCTCGTGAGAGCAAACATTGGTTTAGAATGATAAGTATTGCTGTTCCTGAATTAAAAGAAAAAGCAAGAAAATTATGGCAAGAAGCTAAGGAGATTCATCTTATTTTTAATAGTATTACCAAGTCACTTGAGAGAGAGAATTAGACATTCCGAAATTGGTCATTGATTAGAAATTAGGTCAATTAGAAATTAGACATTGTGGGCTTGTTTTTCCCTCAAAAATATGGTATATTTACAATGGAGCTGAAACCCGAAAAGGCAACCCCTTGATAGCAATATTGGGGGACGCAAAGTTACGGATTTATGGGTTTATCATTAACGATAAACCCATAGAAAAGCCGGGCTACCGAGAAGGCAGTTGAAAGATTGTCGTAAAAGTTTCTCAGTGGTTCGGTTTTTTTTATTACGGCATTAATAAATTTTTTTAAAAAGGTATAAAAAAGAATCTTGACAAAGGATTAAGAAAATGCTAAAATTAAACCTTCTGTAAAAACAAAAATATGAACAGAAAAAACACTGACAATTTGGAAATTAACAGGGAATTCTATGAGAGTTTACCTGAAGAAAATACAAAGATGCCTACGGCATCTTTGTATTTTCTAAGAGCAGAAACCAGAAAGAAAATAAAAAGGGTTATCCATAAAACCATTTGCCTGACGATTATTTTCACCTTTTTAGTTGAAAACATCTCCTTTTCTAATCCGGATATTTTTAATGGCAAATGGAAAATAGGAAGGCGACTGCAAACGCAGCCGCCTTCTTCTTTGGCAGATGAAACATTTTCGCTAATTTCGCCAAGTCAGGGTCTTTATGTGGAGGATGATTTTGAAATACCTTTGATAATGCCCTCGCTTAATCCTTCTCAGAAAAAGGTAGCCGAATCTGTAGCAAAGCTTAAAGAATTTATTAAAGATTTTGCCATTAAAAAAGATGGCAAAATTTATTTTAACAGCCCGGAAAAAATAGAAACCTATAATCAACTGGTTATGGTCTATAATACTGCGGTTGGAAATTATAACGAAAATAAGAAAGAAAGCGAGCCAGAATTAAAAAAGATTCCAGCGATTGAAATTCCATTTGTAAGCCACGAGCCGAAACCCGTTCCCCGAAACCCGTTCCCCGTTACCCGTTTCCCGTCACCAGCCGCGTCAAAAGGCGTAAAACTGTTTTCACCTTACTCCCAGCCGTCTAGTCCACAGTCCACAGTCCACAGTCAACAGTTACCAGTTACCCAGTCACCCAGTTACCCAGTCACCCAGTTGCCCGCTATCTCCGCACAAAAACAGCAAATACCTCTTGCAGCAGTGGAGCAAGATCAGCAGTCTATTGATCCGCAATACCAAGATGTAACCAAAGACGGTATTGAGATGAAAATGATAACCGATGAAGAGGGTAATCGGCTTTATTATGCTTTGAACGGCGATGATTATGAACTTTGCCTAAAGGAGGATAACGAAGGCGGAAGCACCCATTATCTTTCTGATAAAATAGTTCACAATAACCCCGACAAAAATGAATATCGCGAGTATGATTCAGAAGGCAATCCTCTAAAAATAGAAACCCCTGAATACGAAGTTATTTACAGCGATGCCGATTCTTATGAATACTATGACAAAGTAGAAAATACACAAGAGAAAGTAGAAAATGGGGAATTGGTTTATAAAGAAACCCCTGAATATAAAGCAGATTATGTAAATAATGTGTATTTAGATAAAACAAGCGGAGATACTTATACTTTAAATAGTCTCGATTCAGAACATCCTATCCTTATTAAAGACGTCGAGGGAATTAGCTATGAGCGTAAAAGAGAAGGAGAAACTTGGACTGATGTCGGTAGCGATGGACGAAAGAGAATTTACGGAGATAGCTATGTACAGTATGTGGACCCTGCGGGGGCAGAAAACACCGGGGTTAGCACCTATTATAATAATGGTTCTTATTCGCATGCAAACAGCGAGGGTACTACTACCTATCAAACCAATGGCACGGTGGAATGGGAAGGTTCTGATGGCTCTTACGCCCAATGGACAGCCGGGCAAAATCCGCAGGAAGATGAACCGGATGTTTGGCAACCGGTTTATACTGAGCAAAATGAAAACGGCGGTAGCAGTGGCAGCGGAGGCAGCAGTGGTTTTGGTGGTAGCCATTGGGAAGTTCCTCAGGAAACTCTCCCCGCCATTACTGAAACTGAAGCGGCTTTGGAGATAGGTGATGACGCAAGCGATGAACCCGAATCTTCAGAATGGACATCTGTGCCTTCTGAAACTTCTTCAGCGATTGCACCGGTGGACTACTCTTTTCTTGGTTTCTCCAGCGTAGAAGAGCTTCTTAATTATGCCCATAGCGGCGTAAATGTTTCTCCAGAAATATTGGCTGCTGCCCAGAGAGCGCAAGATGCTGAACAGTCTTCCAATATTAATATAGATTGGACACCGCAACTGTTAGACGAAGAAGAACCTGCGGAAGAACCTGCCCAAATTCCTTCGCTTCCCGATGAAGAGCAATCTTCAGGATCTTGGTGGGATTGGTTGTACGAAGAGATAGAAGATATTCCTTATTTCGGCGAAACATTAGTTGGCACCATAGATGCCATTGGTAGTATTTTAGATACCCCGATAAGTTTCCCTGATTTTCTTCCTATTATTTCCGCTGGTTCGGAAGGAGATAGCGCAGGAGAATCTTCCGTATTTACTATTGGTGATATTTTTGGGGATGTGCTGGGTTTAGCCGCCGATGCAGGTCTTGTCCCCGGAGAAACTATAATTGATACTATTGATTTAATAGGCGGGGTTTTGGATTGGCTTGTTCCTGAGGATTTACTGCCTCCTGCTACAGCTGAACAGCCTTCTTCTGGGGAACCAGTACCAGTCAAAAAGCTTGCGAAAGACGAAAAACAGCCTTCTACTGATCCCCCTGTTACGCTTACTCCCGATTCTGAAGAGATCATCCCTGATTATACTCCCTCTGAAGATGATAAAATTGAAAGGATAGTTACCCCTGTTAATGATGAAAATGGCAACAGAACTGGAGAAATAACAAAAACTACGCAACTTGTAGAAAGCGATGATGGCAATTGCACAATAGAAATTACTGAAGAAGTGTATAAAGATTTCAAAACAGGAAAGGTTATTTCAAGAGAGATAACAGAACAAGTTTTAGATGCCAATGGTAGTTCCGAACCGGTTATCCAGATTACGAAAATGGGAGAGAATAATAGTTATGTCCAGGAACTTTACAATGGCGAAAAAATGGTTTCTAAAAATATTGGAAGTTATAATGCCAAGACTGGCCGCGTTGAATTTAACGAGGGTTTCTACCAACATACAGTAAGTATAGATGGAAAAGAATATGTGGGACGGGTCAACTGGGAGAAAATGCCGGACGGCGGAGAAATCCGCATAGCAAACATCGCCGACAAAGAATATAAAGAGATTCTAACCAACGGTGATGATAATGAATATGATAAGGAAGGCAATCTAATAAACGGATATAACAATGTGGGATATTTTGTTGATGGAGAGCTTACCTTTACATACGCCGGAGCAATAAAAACTATAACCGAGCTTGTTGATGGCAAAGAAATAGATGCTCAGAGAATAGAGACAGCTGTTAATACTAATGTTAAAGAGGATCTTGAAGCTACAAATATTTATACTAAGCATTTAGAAGAAACGAAAATTTCTATTAGTGTGAACGAAGGGTTAGAAGATATAAAAATGAACAAAATTGAGATTGAATCATCTGTTTGCTTCAAAGGCGTAGAGGGTGACCAAACAAGATCTGAATTTTATCGCAATGAGGAACTTGATTTGACAATTGCTATACAGCAGACAACCTATTCTTCTATTCTTAGCACAGAGGAATTTAATTTTGCCCAGAGCTTAACCTATCCTCTATCAGATTATCAAATTTGTAAAGATGAAACAGGAAAGTATTGGGTAGATAGCTGCATTGAAGAGTCTGCAATCTTAAAATTAGATAGCAACGGAAATAAAATAGAGAGCATACCCATTTATATAAAAGAAGATGGAAAGGATAAAGCGTCTATTACTTATTACTCTGAAGTAGGTAAATTGCTGCCATATTCTATGGTTTACAATAAAGAAGATGGCGTGTCGACAAAATTAATAGAGATTGTGGATAAAGATGGACTATCGCATACAATTAAGGAAGGGCAGAAATTTAATATTAACATAGAAGGGCAGGTTAAAATCTTTACCTCCCAGGTTATTGGAGATTTTCAGATTTATACCGATAAGATAGGAGAAACAGAAGGGGTTTTTGTTATAGATAAAAATGGTCAACCTTTGGTAACTGATGTTCCGGGAAAAATCTTTTTTGCCCCTGATAGTGATTTTTCGCAGTTGGATGAGGGGATTATTTTTGAGCCAACAGGGAAAAAACGCTTTTTTGGTTTAGGTGGAGAGGAAAAGTATAAATGGGAGTTAAACGAAATAGAAACAGAGGATGGAGAGAAATTTGCTGGCTTTGAGATGACTGGAAAAAAGAATCAACCCTTGTTAAAACAGATTAATAGTAAAGCTTGGGATGGAATTATGTGGGGAGTGGGCGGGATAGATACGCATATTGTTCAACCATTAATTTGGGCAAGAGATAAAACAACGCTTAGTCCTGCTTGGCGGGCTGAAAAGTATTATGACGAAGAGGAAATATCGCGGATGAAAAAGGATTTTTATGAGATTCGCAGCGATGAAGAGCAAGTAGCATGGATGGGGCTAGCAAAATATAACAACTATTATGCTGAGCCAATTGATATAGTGGATGAAAAGTGGACAGTTCGAGAAGCTGAACTACGCGCTTCCGATCTTACAAAGGGTGAAGAACATATCGCTATGTTAACCAATGCTTTCGCATTTATTGGTGCTCCTGCGATTCTTGCAATGGGAGCTCGAGGTGTTGCGGCGGTAGCTTCAGGGGCAGGTTCAATAGCTAGTAATTTTATTACCTCACAAACCTTTAGCATTGGTGGAACTACTTTAACTGGTTCTTCGGCGATTGCGGCTAAAGGGACTACATTCTATACAGCCGGCGGGACAATCAATCTTGCCGGAAAAAACCTTTACTCCCAATATACCATTGATGAATGGGCGACAACAGGTCTTTCAGATCTCAGCGGCGATTTTACGGGTATTGAACTTGATAAGGGTATTACTTCAGGAATAATTTTACCTACTGTAGATAATGTTATTATGGGCTGGGCTGGTTTAGGCGTAGGCAAAAGCATAGTTAAAGCGGGGAAAGGAGTAGCTTCTCGACAATCTGCGAGGCTTTCAGGTATGAGCCGCGCGGCAAGTGAAAAAGGGACTAAATTAGCTTCTTATAATCAAAGAATAAATGCTGTTGGGACAAAAATTTCGCAAAGCGAAGGGTCATTTGGCAGTTCGGTTAGAGGAACACTTTGGATTTCTAATAAACTACCCAGTTTTTCCGGTACTGCCTCTAAAATTTCTAAAGCCGGACAAAGAATTATTCCTAAAGCCCTAAAGCCCTCAGCAGAAAAATTAAGCGGCTATGCTGGCAAGGTAACTACTCATATTGCCAAAAAACCGATTGCCGCTGAAGGTTTAAAGGTGCTTAGTTTGACCGAGCGGGTTGTGGCTAATACGCCCGTTGTTCACCAGCTAGCTCGTCTCGGGATCTGGGGTATGGATAAAGCTATTCCGACTATTCTTTTAGGTGGTTCAACCGCTGGTTTAGCTCAAAATCTAATGGGCTATCAATATATCCCTGATCTATCCAAAACCTCTTTATCTGAAGAATATCAAGAACAATACAGGGATGGGACATTTCATATAGTAACAATAGAAACGAAAGATGGCACAACAGAGAAGTTTAATGGCTGGGAATTAGAGATAAAGGCATCAGATATTGGATATTATAAGCTTAGTGGTGATGAAAAAACAGCTTTAGACAAATATCACGAAAAAAGAAAAGAGTTTGATTTGGCTTTTAACGAATTAAGTAATCTTGAGCAAACAGGGATGCTCATTAGCAGCACAAGTAAGTCATTTGCTACCGGTTTGGAACAGTCAGCTTTTGCAGTCGGGGCCGGTGTAAAAACCGCATGGTCTGAGGGTTCTTTGTCCGGACTTTATCATGGCTGGGGCGAGGGTGAACGAATAGAGCGTCTACATAGCGAACGTTTAACCCAGAATCTTGCTCAGGAAGCCGGTTCAGCCAAATTGCATAAAACAGTAGGGGGGCTTGAACAACGGCTTGGCATTGTTGGTAAACCGGTTGGTTTTTTTGCTGACGCAACCGTCTACTTTGGTTATGATTTTTTGATTGGTTTCCCTCAATTTGCTACCCATGTAGTAGCCGAACCCCGGGAATCATTGGTGGGAGCGGCAAAGTTTGTATTTTCTGTGCCCGAGAAATTTATTGGTTGGGATGATGGTGTAATTTATCGCCATTTGGGAGTGAACGCTTATGAGTTCTTGCATTATGGAGACAGCGCCAAAGATACATCGGTGTTAGGAACCTGTGTAGTGCTTGCTTCTGCCGGCTCGCGTTTATTATTTCCCGCAGGGGTTGATGCTCTGACTTGGGATGAAGAAAAGTATGCTCATCAAAGGAAGGTGTTGGATACAGAGAATAAATGGGGCTGGGATAAGCAGATTTGTCCCTCCTCAGGAACACCAATAATAGGACCTTTTGGCCGGGTAATGCTGGCAGAGCGCGACTGGGCATTTGTTTTGGCTACTGCCCCTTTTACTTTGGGAGCGAAGCTTAGCAGCATTAAGAGAAAGGTGGATTTGGCTGGAGGACACACACCGCCGGTAAAGTTGGGGACGATTAGTAAATTAACAGATTGGGCAATCCATAAATCAACCGGTAGGGAAAATGTTTTACGTAGTTATTACGGACGACATTCTATAGTGTCCCAAATTGCCGCACATCCTACCACTTTTTGGATGCATACTCCGCAGATGATTTTTGGGGCAATTAAGAACGCAACCGCTACAAGGGCAATCAAAGGATTTGACAAAATGGGAATGAGCAGAGCAAGTGATGCAGTGAGCAGAGTTGTTCCTCGGGCGGCGGCGCAGATCGTGGCCAAAAAGGCGCAAGATGAATATCAAAAGGCAAAGAGAGAAGGCGAGCTTGCGAATGCTAAAAATATAAAGGCAGATATGGATAGAGATAGGATTGCCGAGCTAAAAGCAAAGAAAACAGAATTGCTTTATGAGACAGATTTTGTTGAAAGGTCTAAATTAAACAAAGAAATCAAGGATTTAAAAAAGCAGATAACCGGATCTAAAATTTACCAAGCTCAGCAGAGATTAGACCAGAGCAACATTAAAGTTACTCAATTAGAAACAGAGATAGCCCGGGAAAGAAATAAATTACGCAGTGAGCCAGATTTTAATAAAAGGAATGTTTTGGAAAAGACGATAGGAATTTTGCAAACGAAAATCGGAGAGGCAAAGAGTAGAGTT
>DAOWIN010000040.1 GCA_030640885.1 Candidatus Omnitrophota bacterium | reverse complement strand
TCTTGAATATCAATTAACAATAAAACAATTTCTGCCCTTTCAATGGCTTTCTGCGTTCTAAATAGACTATACAAACTTATACTGTCCTTAATTGCTTTTTTTTTCTTTAAACCAGCGGTGTCTAATAAAAGATATTTCTTCCCTTTTCTTTCAAAAAGAATATCTATGGTATCACGAGTAGTCCCGGGATTTTCATCCACAACAACTCTTTCGTCTCCAAGTAAAGAATTCACAAAAGAGGACTTTCCCGCATTGGGTTTACCTACAATAGCAACTTTGGTTACTTCTTCTTTGGTTAATGGAGATAAAAATGGAGGAAGTTTTTTAATTAAATAATCAAGCATTTCACCCGTTCCCAAACCCTGAATAGCCGAAACAGGAAAAATTTCTTTAAAACCTAATTGATAAAAATCAGATATATCCCCCTTTAATCGCTCATTATCTACCTTATTCACTGCTAATATTACCTCTTTTTCTTTTCTTTTCAGATACAAAGAAACCTCTTTGTCCAAAGGGGTTATTCCCATCCTGACATCAGTAACAAAAATGGTCATAAATGCCTCTTCCACTGCTATATCTATTTGTTTCTTGATTAATTCCTCCATTTTTTGCAAAGGAGAAAAATGCTCTCGAGAAGCAAACAATCCTCCAGTATCAATCAATTGGGCAGAATACCCCCGCCAGTGCAAATCAGCATAAATTCTATCGCGGGTAACTCCATCCTCTTTTTCGACAATGGATTTTCGCTGTTTTATCAAGCGATTAAACAAAGCCGATTTACCCACATTTGGTCGCCCAACAATGGCTATTTTATCTTGCATAATATAAAGTACTGATTACACTGATTAAAATCGCTGATGACACTGATGAAGAAACACTGATTGCACTGATAAGGACAGTGGCATCGGCGATATTTAATCAATGGCATCGGCGATATTCTTTTCTCTCCAAATATAACCTAAACCTGAAGCAATTGTCAACATACCAGTAGTTATTGCTACCATTCTAAAATAAGGAAATTTTAGCAAAACTAGGGCTATTGTCAACATCTGAAAAAAGGCTGTAAATTTCCCCAATCGGCTGGGGCTTATTATTTTTCTGCCAGTAATTATGTAAATAATAATAAAACCTAAAGCGACAATCAGATCGCGAGTAATTACAACAATAGTAACCCAAGAAGGAATGCGCAAAGGAAACTTGCCTATTGTAAGACAAAGGAAAACAGAATTGATAAGAAGCTTATCGGCTAAGGGGTCTAAAAACTTCCCCAATTCTGTGTGCTGATTTTGCCGGCGAGCCACATAGCCGTCAATGGCATCTGTCCAAACTGCTATTACAAAAAGGCACAAAGCAATCCATCTCAGGATGTCGTTTTGAGGAGTATAATAAACAAGAGAAACAACAACGAAAGGAATTAACAGAATTCTTAAAATCGTAAGTTTGTTCGGTAAATTCATCCCGTTAGAAATCCTCCTAACCCTCATTAGAAAATTTTTTTCTAATATTTAAAAATCTTCTAATTAAACTTTGGCAAAAATCTTGGTGTAAAGGAATTTTTGCATTTTGAGCGGACATCAAATTTAGCACATAGCACATAGCGTTTAGCGGATAGTAAAAAATAAAAGGGCTTGGAATTTATAGTTTCTTATCTTTCTATACGCTAACCGCTATACGCTATTATTAGCGTTAATAAAAAATCAGGGAGCGAAAAATGCAAAAATTCCTTTTGCTCATGTCCTTTTGGGAAATTTGCCAAAGTTTAGTTAGAACTTTATCTCTAACGGAATTCATCGCAAAATCCTAAACCTTTTCGGCGGCCAATAGATTAAAAATGCCTTTCCCGATAAATTCTTGCGGGGGACAAACCCCCAATAACGACTATCTTTACTTACTGCGCTGTTATCCCCTAAAACAAAAAGACTTTTTTTGGCAACCTTTATAGATGTATTCTCCTGACCATAGTCTCCACAATTATAGTAATAAATCTCCTTCAAAATCTCATTATCAGCGATCTTCCCTCCAATAAAAATATTACCGTCTTTAATTTCCACATTTTCCCCCGCGGAAGCGACTAACCTCTTAATAAAATCCCTTTTTGGATTTAAGGGATATTTAAATACAATTATGTCGCCCCGTTGAGGTTCTTTAAAGCGGTAAAGTAATTTATTTACCAAAATGCGGTCGCCCTCTATCAAGGTGGAACGCATTGAACCAGTGGGTATCTTGAATGCCTGAACAAAAAATGTGCGGATAAACATCGCTAACACAAAAGCGATTAAAATTGACTCTGCATACTCCCGGATTGTCTGTTTGAGTTTAGGGTTCATTCTTCAAGTTTCAAGCTACAGGCTTCAAGCTACAGGCAAAACCAAGAATTAAAACTTCTATCTTAATCTTGCTTGCGGCTTGTAGCTTGAGACTTGTAGCCTATATTTTTAGCACTGTCCGAAATGCCTCGGAGGGAATGTTCACCTTCCCTATCTGCTTCATCTTTTTTTTACCGGCCTTTTGTTTTTCCCAAAGTTTTCTTTTGCGGCTGATATCACCACCATAACATTTAGCTGTAACATTCTTCTTTAAAGCTTTTATGGTTTCCCGCGCAATAATTTGGCTATCAATTGCTGATTGAATAACTACTTCAAATAAATGCTTAGGAATTGCTTTCTTTAATCTTGTTACCAAATCCAAACCTTTCTGACGCGCCTGAACCTGCGGCACAATCAAAGATAAAGCATCGCAGGGCTGTCCATTGATTAAAATAGACAGTTTTACTAATCGTCCTTTTAGATAACCTTTAAATTCGTAATCAAAGGAGGCATAACCTTGACTAACTGACTTTATTTTATCATAAAAATCAGCAATAATCTCGGCTAAGGGAAAATCGTAATTCAGCATTACCCGTTCCTCATCTAAATACTCCAAACTCCTGTAAATACCCCTTTGTTCTTGAGATAACTCCATTATTTTCCCAATATATATAGAAGGAGTAATAATAAATCCTTTTACATAGGGTTCCCTGATCTCTTCTATTTCATTTCGCAAAGGAAATTTAGCCGCGTTGCTTACCTCTATTTCTTCCCCGTTCTTTTTTCTGATCTTATAAGTAACATTAGCAGAGGTGCTGATTAGCTCAATCTTGAATTCTCTCTCCAATCTTTCCTGAATTATCTCCATATGCAGAAGCCCTAAAAAACCACAGCGAAAACCCTGCCCGAAAGAGGGTGAAGAATCTAATTGAAAAACAAATGAACTATCATTTAATCTCAACTTCTCCAACGCCTGACGCAGAGATAAAAAATCTCCTTCACGCGCCGGATAAAACCCGCTAAATACCAAAGGAGAGGTTTCTTTGAGCTTAGTCTTTTGTCCTTCCTGAGAAAGAATAGGATCTGCCGCTATGTCTCCTATTTTTACATCTTCTAAATTGTGAACATTGGCGCTAAAGAAGCCTACTTCTCCGCAATTTAGACTTTCAATATTCCGCGGGTGGGGATCGAAAACACCTACATTCTGCACTTCGTAAATCTTATTAGTGGCTAAAAAGCGAACTTTCGTCATTGGTTTCAGACATCCCTGAAGAATACGCACATAGACAATTACTCCCTGATAGATATCAAATTTGGAATCAAAAATAAGAGCTTTAAAAGGTTTTCCGGGGTCGCCCTCAGGCGGAGGAATTTGTTCAATTATTGCGGAAAAAACATCTTCAATTCCCTTTCCCTGTTTAGCGCTAACCAAAATTATTTTATCCGACTCTGTCTTACCTATTTTTAATATACTTCCTATCTGCCCTCTTGTTCTTTCGATATCTGCATTTTCTAAATCAATTTTATTAATGATTGGAATAAGAGTCAAATGATTTTGGCGAGCTAAATGCAAATTGGCAATCGTTTGCGCCTCCACTCCTTGGCTAGCATCAACCAAAAGAAGCGCTCCTTCGCAGGCGGCTAAGCTTTTGCAAACTTCATAATTAAAATCAACATGCCCGGGGGTGTCAATTAGATTTAAGATATATTCCTGTTCCCCCACCGCTTTTTCATTTGGACTAAACCCCTTTGGAAAAGAAACGGAGGGTTTATAGATTAGGCGAACAGCGCGGGCTTTTATAGTTATTCCCCGTTCGCGTTCTAATTCCATATCGTCAAGAATTTGGTTCTTAAATTCGCGTTCGGAAATTGCCCCGGTTCGCTCCAGAAAGCGATCGGCAAGCGTGGATTTACCATGGTCAATATGGGCAATAATAGAAAAATTACGGATATTATTCATAAAAATGTGTTTTTAAGCAGTGTTTTTAAGCAAAAAACCCCTCTGCCCTCAACATTAAAGAGAGCAGAAGGGCAGTTCATTAACAATTCATTTACCCCGTTAGAAAAACTTCGCATAGTACTTTATAGAAAAAACGGGGTTTAAACTCTGCCTTTTCTAACGGGGTTTAGTTCACTATCCTATAACAATATCGCTAATTAAAACACTAAAGACATAGAAGCGAGTATCTCTTTTGTTGTATCATTATTGGTGTCAGCAAAAACAACACCAGGGATAAAATAGGCACCCAATAAACTAAATTGGATATCCTCGCTGTAATCATAAGTAAATTTCAGATCTATCTCACTGCCTATTCTGGTGCTATCATCTTCAATAGCATAAGTACGAGTAGTAAGGTCACTGCCGGTGAAATTCTTGTTGCCTGCAGCGTAGGCTTTAACAGCCGTAAAATGAAAATAATCCAAATATGCGCCCAATTTTTGTGTTGGTTTGAAAGAAGTTTTGGCATTAACAATATGCACATTTGAAGAAGCAAAACCAATAATAGAACCAATCCTCCCCGGCGTTTGATCGCCATACATCGCATCCCATTCGTTACGTTTTCCTGTTGTCTTGCCAGCTTTTTGCCCGGAGAGATAGGTGTACCAAAGACCCATACTGGGAGAATATTCATAATCAAGCATATCATAATCTATCCCAAGCTGTAAAGCGTTAGCAGACATATCGCGTCCCGCAGAAAATTCTCCAAACTGATGAGCAACTTCAAGATTTAATTCCAAATTGTCAACAGGAACGGTACTCCCGCGCACACCCACAGTATCAACCCTTTTGACATTGCTTGCTCTTCTTTTGCAAAAGTAGTAAGCTTCGCCGATAGTATCATAAGCGGCAAATTGGTAACGGGCATTAATCCCGTAGAGATTAGCATCGCTAGAGGTAGAATCTGTATCTTCGTCTATCTTGGCCGTAAAAACATCTAAAGTTAATGGCGAAAGGTCAAATACACCTTTAACCGCATCAAACGCGCGGCGCTTGCTCAAACTTTTAACTGTTATTCCAGCCAAATTTGCTGCATTTACATCACCATCGCCAACAATCAAAAGATTGCCATACATCAATTCCTGACGCCCGAGGGTTAAGGTTAAAGGCGAATAATTGAATTCTTTTAGGGTGATATAAGCAAGGTTTAAATCAATATCATCAGAAGCGGTTTTATCCACATCAGATGAACTATCTTTATCCCAATCCCGCTCGTTGATAAAACTAATAGTCGCCGCAACATTATCTACCAAATCAGCATCTAATCTCACCCGCACTGTGGACATAAATAAGCTTTGGTCATCTTCAACAGCACTTGAATTAACCTTGGAATCCTTTCTAAAATCATAGTCTGAACGATATATCCCGTGAATAGTAACATCACCACCGATTTTCACATTTTGCACCTCGGCACGAACAGGTAAATTTGTTAGTCCCACCGTTAGCAACATTACCGCACAAAACAACACTATTTTTTTCATCTTTTACCTCCTTTCCTTTCTTCCGCCTAAGGCGGAAGAGTGAGCGAAGCGAATGGAGCAGGATAAGGTCTTCCTTCTCCATATCTTCATTTTCTTATTCTTATTTCTTTATTCTTGTTTTTTCTTTCTTCTCGCGAAGCGAGAGCCTGCAAGAGTGAGCGAAGTGAACACTGCTCATAACAAATAACAAAAAAACTCCCAAAAACTGATATTCCTTTTTATCACAATTCTGCCTTTTTGTCAAGTGTTTTTTAATAAAAAAATGTCTTTTCCATAGGCTAAAACGACAGTTTATATTACTTTAATTCACTCACTTGAATTTGGCTTGCTTTCTCTTGTTATAGGAACAAGGGAAATGGTTATTATCGTCCTAGTAGTCAGGGGTTCTAAAGTAATAGCACAGCTCTCCCCCTGTTTTTCAAAATTAAGGACTACCTTGTTGTGCTCGACAATACTCAGTAAGTTCCAATTATACAAAGACATCTGTTCTTTATAGAACTTGATAATTTCAGTAACTTCTGGTTTGCCGATATATCTAAGTAGACCCATTCGCGTTTTATCATTCTGAAAAACGAAAGAATCCCCGCTTTTAAGCCTAAAAGCGGAAGGGATAGGAACATCTTCAAACCGTAAACTCGAAGCTACCTCTAATCCTTCGTTCTCAACTCTTTCCAGCTCTAAGTCTTGTTGTCTGTCAACTGTAGCGCAGCCAACTAAAAAAGCAGAAAACAAAACAGGAAAAACAAAAAGTAAAAATATTCTTAAACTCTGCTTGCGAAAATCTGATATTTTTTTCATTACACCCCCTTTCCTTTCATCCGCCTGAGGCGGATGAGCCTGAAGAGCCTCGCTTCGCTCGCTCTTCAGGATAAAGGTCTTTTAAATTTGAGCTAAAGTCCACTTTATAAAACATAGATAAACATAGCAAAATTTCTTTCTCTTGTCAACCCCTCGCAATGAAGACAATCAACAGTGAACAGTCTACAGATAACAGAAAAGAAAAAACAGATGATAAAAGACAGAAAAGAAAGAAATGGGTAATCTCCGTCAGAGATGGATTTGCTTTTGATATTTAATATTTAACCTTTAACAAACAAAGCCCCTGCGGAGGCGCAGTTGCTCCGGCTTTTGTTCTCTCTTTTGCTGTCAAAACATCTTTTATGTTTTTTATCTTTTCCCTATTTATATCAATTAAAGTGCCTATAATATTACGTGCCATTTTATACAAAAAACCATCAGCTTCAATGGTAAAAAAGATTAAGTCAGCGGATAGCGGATAGCGGATAGCAGGAAATTTCTCCACAGAAATTCTTTTTATTGTGCGAATGGTATCCTTTGCTCCTGAACCGCTGGCGCAAAATGACTTGAAGTCGTGTCTTCCTAATAAACATTTTACTTCTCTTTTGAGCAAAGATAGATTCAGCGGATAAGGATAAAAATAGGTAAGATTTCGTAAAAAAGAAGAGGGAAAAGGATTGTTTAAAATTGTATATTGATAAACTTTGCTCTTTGCTGAATAACGGGAATGAAATTTTTCATCTATCTCTCTTGCTTTTTTAATTACAATGTCAGCGGGGAGCAAAGAATTCAATCCGCTTTGCAAGGAATTAATGTCCAAAGAATTTTTGGTTTTAAAATTAGCTACCTGTTCTAAAGCATGCACCCCAGCATCGGTCCTCCCACTGCCAATAAGACTTATCTTTTCCTGCAAAATTTTCTCTAAAGCATTCTCTATTGTTCCCTGAATTGTTTTTATTTCTGTTTTCTGTTTTCTGTTTTCTGTTTTCTGTTTTCTGTTGACTGTTAACTGTTGACTGTTAACTGTCTTCTGTTTCTGCCATCCTCCATAACCCGCTCCATCATACTCAATGGTCAATTTAATATTTCGCATACTAATTCAGCAATCTGCACCGCATTTAAGGCCGCCCCTTTTCTCAAATTGTCAGAAACGCACCAAAGCCAAAAACAATTCTTATTAAAGGGGTCTTCACGCAATCTCCCCACAAAGACTTCGTCTTTTCCTTGGGCGTTTAAAGGCAAAGGCAAATCTTGAGGATTTTTAAAGAATATAATCCCTTCTGATTCTTTTAGTGCTTGCTCTATATTTTCTAAAGAAGTATCTTTTTTCGTTCTAATATAAATTGATTCTGAGTGAGAGTTAAAAACTGGAACTCGCGCGCAAGTAGAAGTAATTTTTATTGAGGAATCTTCAAAAATTTTATGCGTTTCCTTTACTGTCTTCCATTCCTCAGTAGTATAATTATGCTTTCCAAAACTGCCTATTTGAGGAATGGCGTTGAAGGCTAACTTACAAGCTTCAGGTTTCAAGTTCCAAGTTTCAGGTTCTAAATTCTTGCTTGTAGCTTGTAGCTTGTGACTTGTGACTACTCTTTCCGTCTCCTCCCAGAGTTGCTCTACCGCCTTCCTTCCTGCTCCGGAAACAGCTTGAAAACTGACAAGAATTATTTGTTCCAAACCAAATCTCTTATAAATTTCATTCAAGGCTGTAACCATTTGAATAGTGGTACAATTAGGGTTAGCAAACAAACCTCTGTGTTTTTTGATAGCTTGTGGATTTACCTCGGGAACAATTAGAGGAACATCAGAATGCAGGCGAAAATCAGCTCCGTTGTCAATTACTATTGCTCCGTTGTCAATCGCCTGTTGAGCAAAGCTGACCGCCGCCCCTTTTTCTCCCTCGGTGCCAGCAAATAAAGCAATATCAATATTCTTAAAACTGTCAGGAGCAATTGTTTTGATGCTATAAGTTTCTCCATCAATATTTATATCGCGCTCCCGGCGGGCAAAAACGCGCAGTTCACCTATGGGAAAGTTCCTCTGCTTTAAAACCCTAAGCATTTCAATCCCCACCATCCCTACGCCAACAACAGCAACATTATATTTTTTCATAATAAACCTTTAGTACAGAAATGTAAGTTTTGCGACAGCTAACATCTGAAATCAGCGGCTTCTATGAAACTAAGAACAAATTGACCGCGAAGTAAAATCCGCGGGGTTGAATTGTAAGATGCTTTTCATTCAATACCCAGAGTCCTTTTAACATTTTCAAAAGATACAGACTTTGCATCGCCTTCTTTCGCTTTAGCTTCTCTTAATGTTCTTAAGGATTCATAATCTTCAAGTTCTTCCTGTATTCTCAGAAATTCATCGTAAGGAATAACTGCAAATTCTTTTTCCCCGTCTTTTTCCAGTATTTTTGGATGAAATGTAATCATATCTACCCCCTTTTATAAACTTTCTTTCTATGACGCACTCTATAAATAATAATTTTTTCTCCTTCGGTTTCAAAAAGGATTCTATAATCGCCAACTTTTAAACGATATTCAGGTGTAAAATTAGTTAGTTTTTTAACATCTCCCTGTAAATTATCGGATAGTATTTCAATTTTTGAAAAGATAACTTTCAATATTTTTTTCTTAATATTCTTACAATCCTTTAGGGCTTTGGGCTTAAACTCGATTCGATATTTCATAAATTTTTCATTCCATCGCCTCAACCACCAAATCCCCAACCTCCTGCGTAGAATAACCCATTCTGCCGGCGGATAAACTCTCTAATTTCTGGGCAGTGGCAATTACCCCCTTTTCTACTAAATCAGCGGCTTTTTCCTCTTTTAAAGAAGCAAGGAGCATCTGCAAAGCAGAGATTGCCGCTAAGGGGTTAATCGTATTCTTACCAGTGTATTTAGGGGCTGAACCGCCGATAGGCTCAAACATTGAAAGACCGTGCGGGTTTATATTCCCTCCGGCGGCAATCCCCATTCCGCCCTGAATAATCGCTCCCAAATCGGTAATTATATCACCGAACATATTATCGGTTACAATTACATCAAACCACTCGGGATTTCTTATCATCCACATACAAAGCGCATCCACATGGTTGTAATCTGTTTCAATATCGGGATATTCTTTTGCTATTTCATTGAAGACTCTCTGCCACAAATCCCAAGCATAAGTAAGCACATTTGTCTTTCCGCAAAGGGTTAATTTCTTTCTTTTATTGCGTTGTTTGCAAAACTCAAAGGCATAACGAATACACCTCTCTACCCCCTTTCGGGTATTTATCGATTCCTGGATAGCTACCTCATCCTTTGTTCCTTTGTTTGAAAAACTGCCTTTGCCGGTATAAAGCCCCTCGCTGTTTTCACGCACAACCACAAAATCAATATCCTTGAATGTTTTGTTTTTTAAAGGGGTTTGGACACCAGCGTATAATCGGACAGGACGCAGGTTGATATACTCATCTAAAGAAAATCTTAACTTAAGCAAAACACCCTGCTCTAATATACCGGGTTGAACATCGGGATGACCCACCGCTCCTAAATAGATGGCTGAATAGCCCTTTACTTCCTCGATATCCTCATTCTCCAAAAGTTTTCCTGTTTTTAGATAACGCTCGCCGCTAAAATCAAAGGTTTTTGTTTCGTATTCAAAATTAGCGATTTTGCTCACTGCCTCAAGAACTTTCAGCCCTTCTCTGATTACCTCTGGACCGGTACCATCACCGGGAATTACTGCGATTTTGTGCATTATTTTTCTCCTTTTTTAATTTTACTAACAACAGATTATACTAAAACCGCTAATCTTAAGCAACTTGGTTGATAATAGCACAAATCTGAAAAGCTGTCAATTTTCGTTAGGTCCCAAAAAAGGCAAAAATTAAAAGAGAGTTGTCTTTTGGACAACTCTCTTTTTACGCCTACCCACTTCCCTATTAAACTACTTACTTGTACTTACAAAGTGTAAGTAAAGCATGTCAAAAATAAGGAATATAGATTCCTGTTGAGCAGGTATTCTAAATGATTCTATAATAAATCCTTTGTTTTGAGCAGTTTAATTTGACTAATGCCTTCAAAATGTCTATCTTGACTCCAAAGTGGGCTTTGGCTTATTAGAACCAAAGCAAGAATATCTACATCTTTTTTGTCTTTCTTTTCAATTAGTTCCTTCGCTTTTTTTATCTTGTGATAATAAAATTGTTTCGGATAAATTTTAACAGGCAACAAAGAAAAAGCAAGATGAACTAATTTCTCATCTACTCCTGCCTTTTCAGCGATTGCTGGGAGATATTTCTTACCTCTTCTATGGTAAATTCCGTAGTGATAAATTCAAATCTTCTATCAAAGAAAATCTCTCGTGACGAACCACCGATTAAAGCCGCTATTATTGGATTAGCATCTACAACAATAGTTATGTTCACTTTCTTTGTTTCTCAAATTCCTTTAACAATGTTGCTTCGCTCACTCCTTTCTTTCTTAACCCCTCTGCGATTTTATCTGTGGTAGCCATAAGTAACCTTTTTTTCAAAAAAAGAATTTTTTCTTTTACCGCCTCTCTTACGAACTCTTTTTTACTCCTAAATCCAAATTGAGTGCCGATTTTATCTATCTCCTTAATCAAATTCTTTGGCAAAACCAATTCTGTTTGCATCTTTTCTGTCTCCTTATTGCAAATTTGCACCCTTCACCAGCTTCCGCAACGACAAACAAACTTCTATATCTTCAGTCTTGTGAAATCCTATTACTCAACCTTATCCTCAACCTTCTTTTCTTCTCCTATCTATTTTCTGTCCTCTGTTTTCTGTAGACTGTTGACTGATTTCACTGCCTACTTCTTTCTACCAAGGGCTAGTTAGGACGCAGCCCACAACTCGCACCCTTCGCAGCTCTCATTCATACACGCATTATCGGTCTGATCGGGGTCGCCAGATGTGCTCCCCTTGCACGCATTCAAAACCGACTCCTCGGGCTTCCCTCTTACCAGCACAATCAACTGCGGTTTCTCCCATTTCTCCTTTTTCTTAGGGACTTCTCTTTTTTGTTTTTCTGCTTCTGCTTTTTCTGTCTTTTCTTCCTTTTCTGTCTTTTTTATTTCTTTCCCTAACTCCTCTCTCCTAACTCCTAATTCCTTCTTCCTATTTCCTTCTTTTCTTTCTATAAGCATTTTTCGTCTTAATAGTTCTTTAGTGAAGCCGAGGACATCTCCTTCTATTTCTCCTGCAGAAGCTTCAAATTTT